>JBGPYE010000162.1:0-4753 GCA_041493095.1 Candidatus Dormibacteraceae bacterium | reverse complement strand
GCGTCCCTTTACGTCGACGGCCGGAGCCAGACCCGTGCCTTCGACGTTTATCGCAAGCTCGGCTTTGACTTGGCGTTCGAGGCTGAGGTCTGGGAAGCTACGTTCCCGTGAAAACCGCAGCAGTGGTGGGAGTCGTTCTGGCGCTTGTCGCCTGTGCGCCCTCTCAGCCGAGCGCGTCCGCGACGAATTCGCCGGCTCCGCAAAAGACAGTCCCTCGGCCCCTCGGGTCGCCGCCGCCCACCCTGGCGACCGCCATCCGGCGCGCCGACCACCTCGGCCCGGCCGGCGAGTCGACCACGGTTTCACTCAGCTTCGTGCTCAAGGTGCGCGATCCCGACCGTCTGGCCGCGCTCATCGCCTCGGGGAAAACGGTCACGCCAGAGGCATATGCGGCGGAGTTCGGCCCGGACCCGACCCAGGTCCAGAAAGCAGTTGACTCGCTGCAGGGTTCAGGATTTCGCGCCTCCTGGCGAATGGGTTCCAGCCTAATCGCCGCCGACGGCTCAGCCCCTCTCGCTTCGGCGCTCCTTCACGTCGACATCCAGAACTTTCGTCAGGCGGACGGCACCATCTTCTACGCAGCTGTGGAGGAGCCGAAGATTCCGCCTCAGCTGGCATCGGTCGCCGGCAGCGTCAGCGGCCTGGACAACTACCGCCGCGCCCGTTCGTTCGCCGTTCGTCGCGGCGGCCTGACACCGACCGACGTCATGTCTTTCTACAACCTGGACGCTCTTCGTCAGGCGGGCCTCGATGGGACGGGACAGACGATCGTGCTGCCTGAGATCGACGACCTACCGAACCTCAAGGACCTGAACCAGTTCGCCACCGAGTTCGGGCTTCCGCAGTTCGATTCCTATCTCACCATCAAGCGCGACCCCAACTGGGGCACGCCCGAGAAGCCACAGGGCGAGACCGTGCTCGACCTCGAGATCATCCATGAGATAGCGCCCAAGGCGCAGCTGGTCATCTACCTCTCGGCGGCGGACTTCGGCCATGGTGCCCGGGCGTTCGACCAGCTGGTCACCGACCACCTCGGGTCGATCATCTCCGAGAGCCTGGGGGCCTGCGAGCCGGATACGCCTGCCAGCCACCGCAGCACCTATGCCGCCATCCAGGACCGGGCCGTCGCCCAAGGCATGTCGCACTTCGTCGCGAGCGGCGACAGCGGTGCGTACACCTGCGGCCAGGACACCGACCCTGCGGGCAGCTTCCCCTCGACCCTGCCGAGCGTGACCGCCGTGGGTGGAACCACGGTGTTCGAGTCTCAGCAGGGCGTCTATTACAAGGAATCGGCGTGGGGCGCCCCGCTCGACGAAAGCGGCACGGGGGGCGGGCCCAGCCAGTTCTACCCTTTGCCCGACTATCAGAAAAGCGTCGGCCAGGCGGCCGGGCACGGCTATCGCCAGGTGCCTGACGTGGCCGGTGCAGGCGACCCTGCCACCGGGTTCCACATCGTGTTCGGTGGCCAGGATGGGCAGGTCGGCGGCACATCTGCCTCCACTCCGCTTTGGGCGGCCACGATCGCGCTGATCAACCAGGACCTGAGAAAGAAAGGGCTGCGCGAGGTGGGCTTCGCCAACCCAGCCCTGTACTGGATGGGCACGAACCAGTCAAAGCTGTCGGCGAAGCCTTTCCACGACGTCACCACCGGCAACAACCTCGCGTACGACGCGGGCACCGGTTGGGATTTCGCGACTGGTTGGGGAAGCATGGACGGCGCCGCGCTCGATGCGGCGTGGATCCTCTACATAAAAGGTGGGGGCGCATGAAGGAACGAGGCCCCGACCGCCGCCAGGGCCCACGCCGCGCCGGCGAACCAGTTTCGCGCTCGAGCGAACGACCGCCTCTGGTCACCTGCCCTCACTGCGGGATGGTGGTGCCGGCCGGCGACTTCTGCGGCCACTGTGGCGCGCACCTGACCACCGCGAGCACGACGCGCCGTCACGCCTTCGCCGCAGTGCCCTCCGAGCATGTGGCGCAGCTTTCGATCGTCAGCACCCTCTTCCCACACCTTGCGCATCGCCGAGGTGGCGCCTTTCGATGGGCCCTGGTAGCAGGTGGCGCCGCGGTGCTCCTCCTCGCGACCCTGCACCTCTTTGCTCCCGCGGCGGTGATGGCCATCTTCCTGCTGCCGGTGCTTTACCTGCTCTACCTGTATGAGGTGGAGGTGTACGAAGACGAGCCCTGGCTCGTGATCGGGGCCACGATGATCGTGGGCGCAGTTCTGGGCTACGCCTTCACCTCGTTTTCCGGCTCGGCGGTCTCGCGGCTGAACCTGACCGGGGACAAGGAGAACGCGTTCGTCCTCGCTGGCGTCGCGATCCCGATCATCGCGCAGGTGCTGATGCTCGCCGGGCCTCTTTTCCTTTACGTGTTCCGCGGCCGTTTTCGCGAGCCGCTCGACGGCCTGAGCTTTGGCGCCGCCTCCGCCCTTGGGTTCACGCTCGCGAGCTCGCTGACGGCGATCTGGCCCCTCATAAGTGGACCGCTGGTCGGGAGCGGCGCCCCGCTCGACTGGTCGCTTCGTCTGCTACGAACCGGAATCCTTGTGGCGCTCGTCAACGCGAGCACCACTGGGATCGTCACCGCCGCGGTCTGGCTCCAGCGATACGACCGTCGTCGGGCCGGCCGGCCGTGGACCACCAGCATCCTGGTCACGCTGATGGTGGCCGTCGGTACGCAGGTGTTGCTCGGCATGCTCAGCTTTGTCGTTTCCGACCTGGTGGCAGAGGTGGCGATCCGCCTGGTCGCGACCCTCGCACTCCTTCTATATGTGAGGCTCGTCATCCACCAGGCTCTGCTCGTTGAGGGAGCAGAGCACGAGATCGGCCCCGACGCGCCATGTCCCGAGTGCCACCGTGTCGTCCCGACCATGGCTTTCTGTCCCGCGTGCGGCGCCGCGCGTGCGGCCGCTTCCAAGCAAGGCCGCGGGCTACGCGCCGGACGGGCGGTCTAAGTGGCGGCGCAGGTGCGATATTGCGGCCGTTGCGGAGCCCCCGTGCAACCTGGCGCCCCGTTTTGCGGCCGGTGCGGCGCGCCTCAGGCCGCGCAGGCGTTTGCCGCCGCCCCCGTCTACAGCTACCCGGTCGCGCCCCGCTCGGCTTATCCGGCCACCCGGAGTTTCGGGACCTCGCAAGTCGCTATCGCCGGTGTGTTACTTGCCATCCTCGCGATCGTGACCGTGGCCTTGAGCGCGTTCGCCGTGTCGCGCTTTGTCGGCGGGAGCCACTCGACCTGCATCGTCAACTGCGCTCCCAAGATCATCACGCCACTCCCCGAGTCGAATACCTACCGCAGTTCCACCTATAAATTCGAAGTCGACTACAGCTCCACGTGGACAGTCCGCAGTCAGGACTCGAGCGGAATCTCGCTCGGGACCAGGATCGGGTTGGTCCAGGTCATCGGAATGAAAAGCGGCCAGTCGCTCACGCAGGTGCTTCAGTCCACCGTGACGGCGCTGCCCACAGCGAACTGGCAGGACGTGGTCCAGTTCTCCGACTTGAAAGGTGCTCACATAGGCGGCCAGGACGGGCTGGGCGCCGTGTACTCGGCGAACCTGATCGGCTCCAACTCCACGTCCTCGAAAGTGCAGTTCGCGATCATCGTCGCGTCGCGCGCTGGCGTGACCGTCGTCATCTTTGCTGCCGACCCGGCGGACATCAAGAACTCGCCGCACGGAATGCCTGAGGCTCAGTTGTTCGATTACATGTGCTCGGAGTTCCGCTGGGGCTCGTGAAATCAGTGTCCCGCTAGTGGACGCCGGACTCCTCGCTTTCGTGGGGATCTCGCTGCTGCTCGCGGTGACGCCTGGACCCGATATGGCGGTGGTGACCAAGAACGCGCTGGCTCATGGGCGACGTGGGGTGGTGCTGACGACGACAGGGATTGCCCTCGCGCTTGCCATCTGGACCACCGCGACCGCGGTCGGCCTTTCGGCGCTGCTGCGCGCGTCAGGCGAGCCGCTGTTCGTGCTCAAGCTCGTGGGCGCCGCATACCTGGCCTACCTCGGGGTGCGCACGCTGATCGAATCCAGGCGCCGGCCGGATGACCTCATGGCCGCAGCGCCCGCGCCCGCCCCTGCCCACGCGATCTTCCGGCAAGGATTCGTTTCCGCCCTCTCGAACCCTAAGCTCGGCGTCTTTTTCGTGACGTTCCTGCCCCAGTTCGTGGCTCCAGGCCAGGCGGTCCTGCCGCGATTGTTCTTGCTCGGCGTGATCTTCGCAGTGATCGGATGGACGTGGATGAACGCATACGGGTTTTTAGTCACACGCCTTCGTGATGTCATCACCGCGCCGCGCGTGCGCCAGTGGATGGAACGAGTCACGGGCGTGGTCCTTTTGGGATTCGGCGCGCGCCTTGCGGTCGAGCGCCTTTAGCCCGCGCAAGCGTTGCAGGGGCGGCTGGGTTTCACCCGGCCGCGACTTTGTTCCTAACGGTCATCGCTTGGCGGCGCTTCAGACTCTTGATTAAGTCACTTCGATATACCGGAGGGAGAGCGCCGGCCCTAACGACTCGTGCAAACGAAGTCGGTAGGCAACGAGGGCCGGGTCCCCGTCGCGAAGCGACCGGGCGATGAGGGGAACCATTCGGGTTCCCTCTCATACCTACGTAGTCTCCGGCAGGTCGAAGGAGATGTCGTAGACTCCGCCGCTCAGCTTGGCGTGGTGTATCCACCCGATCTTTCTCAAGAGTCCGAGCATCTGCTGGTTTTCGGGCAGCACGATGAGCGTGAAGGTCTTGATTCCGTGCTGGC
>JBGPYE010000207.1:0-3858 GCA_041493095.1 Candidatus Dormibacteraceae bacterium | reverse complement strand
GGTGTACGGCGTCGATGATCTTGGCGTAGCCGGTGCACCGGCAGATGTTCCCTGCCAGTGCCTCGCGGATCTCCATGTTCGTCGGCTGTGCAACCCGCGTAAGCAGGTCATGAGTGGCCACGACGAGGCCCGGAGTGCAGAAGCCGCACTGGACGGCGCCTGCTTCGAGGAAGGCCTCTTGCACCGGGTGCAGGACGTCGCCCATGGCAAGTCCCTCGACAGTCGTCACCTCACGGCCCTGCGCCTGACCGCTGAGCACGAGACACGCGCACACCAGCTGCCCGTCCAGGTAAACCGAGCACGAGCCGCACTCTCCCTGCTCGCATGCGTTCTTTGAGCCGGGCAGGCCCATGTGCTCGCGGAGCATCGAAAGCAAGCTCTCGCCCTCCCACACGTCCTCCGCCACCCGAGGTCGGCCGTTGATCCTGCAGGCGACCCTCATGCAGCTTCCCGGTACTCGTTCCAGGCCCAGACGAAGCTGCGGCGGGCCATCACCGCCAGCGCCCGGCGCCGATAGGCCGCGGTGCCGCGCACATCGTCGATCGGCTTCGCGGCCGCGGCGACCAGCTCGCCAAACCGCTTCAATGCCGATTCGCTCACGGGCGCCGGCTTATCCCACAAGCCCTGTTCCTCGAGCACTCCCTCCAGAAACCGATCCGCCTCACTCGCTGTAACCGGGGTCGGCGCAGCCGAGCCGATGCCGGTACCGATCCGCCGGCGGTCCCGATCGATCGCGAGGGCGAACGAGCAGACGGCAATCACCATCGCGTTGCGGGTGCCGACCTTCGAGAACTGCTGCGGACCTTTTTTCGGTTCGATGAGAAATGCGGCGATCAGCTCGTCCTTTCTCATCGCGCTCCGCTTGGGGCCGACGTAGAACTCGTTGGCGGGGAGGCGCCGAGTGCCCGCGCTCGAGGCCAGCTCGACGATCGCTCGCGAGGCGAGGAGCGGCGGATGAGCGTCGCCGGCCGGCGACGCCGAGCCGAGGTTGCCGCCGACCGTGCCGCGGTTTCGGATCTGGGGGGAGCCGACGGTGCGGGACGCCATAGCGAGTCCGGGCAGCCTGTCGCCCAGCTCGTTGATGAGGCGCGTGTAGGTGACACCGGCGCCGATTCGTAGCAGGTCCCCATCCTGCTCCCATTCCGACAGCTCGGCGATGCGCGTCAGATCGATGAAAGCCTCAGGCCGGTGGCGGTCGAAGTTGATCTCGACCATGACGTCGGTACCGCCGGCGATGGGCAGCGCCTCTGGGTGCGCCGCCTTCATCGCGAGCGCCTCAGTCCAGGTGGTCGGCTGAAGGAAATCCATAACCGATCACCAGGCTTGATCGGCCGGCTCGGCGTCGTCTCGGGTGACCGTCCCCTCGATCAAGCCGTACGGCCGGTCGGAGGCGTAAAAGACCTCGTTATCGTTCTCGAGTCCAAAGGGCTGGAGGTCGACCACGAAGTGATGCTTGTTCGGCATCGTGAAGCGGATCTCGGCGATCTCCTGCCGAGCCTCGAGCACCGCTTCCCCCATCTCGTAAAGCGACTGCTGCAGCGACAGGCTGTGCTTGGTGGCGAATGTCTCGACGATCAGGCGGCGGGCTTCGGCGCGGGCCACATTCCAATCGACGTCTGCGCGTGCGTATCGCCACCGCGCTTCGACGGCGGTGGCCAGCACTCGGTCGTGAGTTTCGGGCAGGGTCGTGTAGCGATCTTTCGGGTAACCCCAGAACTCCGACCCAGTCGTCTTCAGCAGCGTGAGCTCGCTCACGCCCGACACGACCCACTCCGAATCGCGCGTGCAGGTCACGGTGGTCAGGCGCTGCTCCGACCCGGCGCGCTCGAAAGCATGCGGGTGAGGCTTGGCTCCCGCGTTGATGCGTGTCCACGGTTGTTCCGAGATAGACACCCGCGCGCGCTGCACTGACGCGTGGTCGCGGACGAATTGGCGTGCCAGGCGAAGCGCGAAGTCCTCGATCTCGCCGACGGGCGACTCCTTCGCCAGAGCGAAGACAGCGTTCTTCTGCGAGTCGGTCGGGACCACCTTGCTGTTGTCGCCGGTCAGATGCGTGCCGGCGAAGTCGCCGGCGAGCATGACGCTCACGGTCATGTCCTTGATGTCGTGAACCGAGCCTTTCTTGGTCACGCGGACGACATGCGTCTCAGCCTTGCCGTACTGGTTGCCCCCGAGGCGGACCGTCATGTGCCCTTGTACGTGGAGTAGCCGAACGGGGCCAGCAGAAGTGGGACATGGTGGTGCGCGCCGGCGTCAGTGACCTTCAAAACGACCGACACTTCGGGATAGAAGGCCGTTGTACCCGTCGCTTCGAAGTAGGCGCCGGTGTCGAATTCCAACCGGTAGTCGCCGGGCTCGGTCCGCCCGGAGGCAAATTCCTTCACCCGGCCGTCGGCGTCGGTGACCGCCTTGGCGACCACCGCCCAGGCGCTGTTCGCTCGGCGGCTGAGAGTGACCGCAAGCCCGGCGACCGGACGCCCGTGCGCGGTGTCGAGGACGTGGGTCGAGATGCTCACTTGAGCTCCGCGAGGCGGAGGCGTGCGATCTTGCGATGCTCGGCGGCAGCGACTTTCGCCTCGGTCACCGGATCGTTTTCCATGCGCTCGCGCAGCGCGGCCAGGATCTCGTGCGCGCTCCGCCCCGCGGCCGCGATGAGAAAGACATGACCGAATCGAGCCTCGTAGCGGCGGTTCTCCTCGGCCAGCTGATCCAGCGTGGCCGCCGCCGCTGTGCGCACGCCGCTCTGCTCGCGCTCTGACGCTGCCGGCGAGCTGCCGCCGCGCTCGCCGATTCGCGGGTGGCCGGCCAGGGCCTCGGCCCAATCCGCAGGCTCAAGCTCCGACCAAGCACGCTCTGCCGCTTCGAGTAGAGAGCCGAGGTCCTCATAAGGCCGGCCCTCCGCCACCCGGCGCGCCCATTTACCGGAGGCGAAGCATGTGAACAAACGCTGCTGGGCGTCTTCCGGCGCCGCTTGGTTGAGCTCATTCAACGCCCAGCGGCACCAGCTCGAACCGGGCCACGTCGACCAGGCCGCGGTCGGTGATCTTCAGCTCGGGGATGACCGAGAGGGCGAGGAAGCTCAGCGTCATGAAGGGCGCCGTCATCGTCACGCCCATCGCCGCCAGGCGCCGCTCCATCGAGTTGAGGCGCTCGTGCACGGCGGCGAGCGGCTGGTCGCTCATCAGGCCGGCGACCGGCAGCGGGAGCTCCTCCACCACGCGACCACCGTCGGCGATCACGATGCCGCCTCCGATCTCGACCATGCGCATTGCGCAGGCGGCCATGTCCGCGTCATCGACGCCAAGCACAACAACGTTGTGCGCGTCGTGCGCCACCGTCGATGCGAATGCTCCCCGCTGGAGTCCGACGTTGGTCGCAAAGCCAAGGCCAACCCGGCCGCTGGCGTGGTGACGCTCGAGCACCGCGATCTTGACCAGGTCGCGCTTCGGATCGGCGACGATGCAGCCATCGCGAGTAGTGGGTTCGACGAGCTCGATTCCCGTCAGCAGCTGGGATGGGATGACCCTCATCACGCGGATCCGCCTCGGACCTGCCGCGATATGAAAGGAAGAAGCGTCGACGTCCGCCAGGTGCACCGTCTGGCGCACCCACTCGGGAACAACGAGTTTGACGAAACGTGGCGCTGCGCCGCGCTTCAACACCTGGCGGGGGACGAACGAGCGGAGGTCGTCGAGGACCAGGATGTCGGCCTGATAGCCGGGGGCGATGGCGCCGAGCTGCCACAGCCGGTGATAGGTGGCGGGATTGAGGGTCGCCATGACCACAGCATCTTCGGGTGAGATCCCGTCAGCGACCGCCACGCGCACCATCTGGTTGATATGTCCCTCCTCGACGATG
>JBGPYE010000075.1:0-6984 GCA_041493095.1 Candidatus Dormibacteraceae bacterium | reverse complement strand
CGCCGTCTGCTTGAGGGTGTCGAAGCCCGCGGCCCGGTAGGCCGCGTCGGACGTGAGGATCTTCCGCAGCACTGAGAAGGGGATCGTCATGATCACGCGGTCGAAGACCCTCGTGGTCGTCGCGCCGCCGCTCTTCAGCGTCAGCGTGTAGGTACCGTCCGTGTTGCGCACGATGCCGGTCAGCGCGGTATTCAGATGCACGGTGCCGGCCGCCAGGGACGAGGCGATCGCCCGCGGCAGCACCTCGTTGCCTCCGACCAGGTGGTAGCGCTCATTGGAGGCGCCGAAGATCGAGAAGTTGCCGGGAACCGGCGAAAAGCCGAGCAGGTACACGAGGTTGAGCGAGCTCTGCTCGGTGGTCACGTTGCCGTACTCGATGTTGTAGGCGACGTCGAGCAGCTGTCCCATGCTCGAGGTGTGGCCGCCCGGCACGCGGCTCTCGATCCAGTTATACAGGCTCGTGTGGTCCAGATCCCAGCCCGCCTGCGTGAACAGGTTGTAGTGCGTGGGATACCCCGCGGCGTTCAGATCCTTCTTGACGTTGTTCCAGACCGGGTTGAAGTCGGCGTTCGCCTGGGCCTGCGTGTAGTACTTGCCGAAGAAGTAGTCCGTATCCGTCGAATGTTTCGGCTCTGCTGACAGCATGTCGGCGCGCGCAAGGTTGAACCGGTTGGCCAGCCCGAGGATCGTCTTGTGGCCGCTGTCGATCAGCTCACCGCAGTGCTCGCTGGTCTGCCCGTTGCGCCAGGAGGTGGTGTCGGAATGCATGCGGCCGCCGACCTGGCCTGAAGCTTCGTACACGGTGGACGCGATGCCTGCATCCTGAAGCGTGAGCGCGGAGTTCAGGCCCGAGATGCCACCGCCGATGATCGCGATCCTCCCCTGCCGGAGGCTCGGATTGGTCGTCGCCGCCAATGCCGCCATCGGCCCGCCGAACGCCGCCGCGCCGACTGTCGCACCGGTCACCTTGAGGAAGTCCCGGCGTGTGAGCCTCATCTGCCGGCGCTCTTCCTGCACGGCCTCGACCGTGCGCCCAGACCTCCCGGCCTCTTCGAAATCGGCGACCAGCTCGCGGAACCGGCTCAGCAGCGGGGTACGCGCCATTGACAGATCCTCCGTTGGGGTGGTGGTTGTGTTGCTAAATGTTAGAGGGGCCCAGGTGGCCCCGGACCCCCCTCATCACCACTGTTTGCGATTACGGAATCGCCACTGTCGCTAGCACCTGTTGCTGGTAGTGGGCGATGTTATTGCCGTTCTGCGAGTAAGTACTCACGAAGGTCGCCACGCTGGTCGAGCCGCTGAAAGTGTTGCCGAAGTAATCGCCGATGAACGTGCCGATGCAGTCCGCGCAGCTCGTGTGGGGCGAGTTCAGCTGCGGATCGAAGCTGTGCTCGGAGAGGCGGATGTTGTGGCCGGCTCGCTGCAGGTTGGCGCGATAGAACTGGATGCTGGCGTTGATGCAGTAGTTGGCCGCGCCATAGGGCGGGAGGCTGCCTGAGTAGCTTGGGTTTACCTGGTCGAGGGCGAGGCCGGCCGCGGCCGCTTCGGCACTACCCTGCGCCGGGCAGGCAAGGCGTCGGTCGTAGAAGCTGACGCTGACTGTGCCGTTAGCGGCAGCAGCGAGACCTGGTTGGAATTCGTCTGCCGGACTCGCGTTGTCATTGACCTTGACGGGTGATGACCATGTCCGCCCGCCGTTGTAAGAGGCGGTTAGCAGGACATTGCCGACGCCCGCGCTGTAGTCCTCGTAGGCCACGTAAAGGGGATACCGTCCGGCCACCTTTTGCCGGCCGATCGTGAAGGTGGTCTCAATTCCGTCGCGGAACGTGGTGTTGGCGTATCTCGCCGGGGGCGCTGCAATGTTGTCAGCGACGACCGACGTGACGTTCCATGTGGCACCACCGTCCGTCGACTTGATCATCGTGATCTTGTCGCAGCAGTAGCTCTTCGACGGTGCGGTGTTGGTCAGCGGTGTGTATAGAACGCCGTCCCCATCGACGTGTGGCAGCACATAGGTGGTGCCCTGGGGGTTGTTCGAGCCGTCGGGCAGACGGACCGGAGCCGACCAGTCGGTGTGGCTGCCGTCAGATGCAGCCTGGGCATACGAGACGAACGTCTTCGCCGTGCAGCAGCCGTCGAAGACCGCCCACATCGCGTAGACGCGGTTGAAGAACGGGCTGCCAGGGTTGGTGTCGACGGCGATCCACTGCTTGTCGGGCTCCCGGCCCTTCGCGTCGTATGTCGCCACGTAATCAAGGTGACCGGCGTGCTGGGTGATCCAGTCGCCGGCGGTAGCTGCACCATGCCTGCGAACCGCGATCGAGATCACCTCCGGCGAGACGGTCGGATTGGGCTCCTTGTTCTGGTTGATCTGGTAGTTCTTCGAGCCGTCTGGGTTGTAGTAGAACTGGTACGGCAGGTTCAGGAAGTAGAAGTTCCCGTAATAGTCGAATGCGCCAACGGGGTCGGTATTGTCGGTCCAACCTTCGTAGCCGGGGATGTGCCCCTGCACCGGCCACGTGGCGCCGCCATCGAAGGACTCATAGAAGCCCATGAGGTGGTTGTAGCCTTCGGCGCTGACAAACCACTTGCTGGTGCCGATCAGGTGATAGGGGTTGGTCGGGTCAGCCTGTATGTCTGACTCCGAATGGTCCTTGACCAGCATCGGAGTGGCGGCCGGATAACCTGGGTTGCTGCCCGCCTGCGACGGGTACGGGCCTGGGTCCTCGCCGGTGCTCGCGGCGCCGGCGCACGCCGACATGCCGTCGTAGCCGTCGTTCGGGCCGAGGCTGCGGAAGTAAGGCGCCTCCGGCGTGTAGCAGCTGGTTTTCAGGGTCGTGGCGAAGACGTTGCGGACCCTGTTGGAACCCGTGCTGGCGGCGTACGCGGCATCGGTCTGCGTGCTGCCGGCCTGGTTGCCTGCCCCGGACACTGCCAGCGGCGCGCCGGCGAATGCTGACGCAAGCAGAAGAACCGGCGCCGCGAGCACGAGCAGTCGTTGTCGTCTCATCCCAATCCCCCAAGCGGTGTTGACGGTGCCTTAAGGACAGTAATTCAAGCCGGTTAAGAAAACAAGTTGGAGCGGGCGACCGGCCTCGAACCGGCTACCTCAACCTTGGGAAGGTTGCGCTCTACCAGGTGAGCTACGCCCGCGCCTCAGAAAAGAAGATGCCAGATTCTACGTTTCGACCACGGCCTCGGCCTGAGGCGCCGCCTCGGCGACCGCCGACCGCACCAGCGTCGAGTACTCGCTGACCAGGCGATCCGACAGGACGGGGTCGAGCGTCGACGCGATGATGTGGTACTCCGGCCGGTCGGCGTCAGGCACGACTAGCACCCAGCCTCCTTCGACGAATACCTTCACTCCGTCGGTGAGGTCGACGCGGTCGCGCATGTGCCTCTCCATCATGGTTCGCATCACGCGTCCCTTGACCTCCCAGGGGCAGAACTCGACCGCGGTCCGGTGCGCGACGGCCGGGATGCGGTCCCTCAGCCCGCCGAGCGTTGCGCTGGTCTGGGCCAGCAGCTCCAGCACGCGAACCGTCGTGAAGATCGCGTCGAAGGACACAGCGAAATCCGGCCAGCAGTAGCCGCCGGCGCCGTCCGACGCCACGACAGTGTCGGCATGCTGCGCCGCGCGAAGCACCGCCCCCGGAGTGATCTTGGTCGGCACGAACCTGCTCTTCAGCTGCTCCGCGATCATCGAGAAGGCAAGAGACGCCGACGCCGGGCCGAGCACCATGCCGGTTCGCCTGGCGAGGGCAAGCTGCGTCAGGACGGCAAACGCGGTGTCGTGGTCGAGCACGGTGCCGGTCTCGTCCACCAGGAAGCACCGCTCGCCGGGTGTGTCGATGAACACGCCGAGCTTGGCCTTCACCGCCGAGACGATCAACCCCATCTCCCCGAGGTGGTCGCGAAACGTGTTGTCGTCCTGCTCGACGATGATCTCGGCCGGAGATGCGTTGAGCGGGATGACGGTGCAGTTCATCTCCTGAAGGACTCGCGGCAGCACCGTCGCCGCGGCGCCGTTGTTGTAGTCGATGAGCACCTTGAAAGCCGCGCCGCGCAGCGCCTCCAGGTCGAGCTTGGCGATCATGTCCTCCACGTAGCGCTCGGACTGCCCGTCCCTGCGAACGATGCGGCCCATTTCGTAATGGGACACGCGCCGGATGTCTTCGCGGAAGAAAAGGCCTTCCAGCCGGCGCTCGCTCCTCTTGTCGAGCTCCAGCCCATGGTCGTCGAAGATGCGGATGTCGGCCGAGCGCGGGTCGACCGGCGACGTCTGGACGTGTACCTCCGAAACATGGTTGTGGCGCGCCCAGTACCGCGACACCGGTGCGGGCAGCACCGACAGGTCCATAACGCTGGTGCCTGCGGAGATCAGCCCGGACATCAGCGCGCGGCTGATCATGCGCGCCGAGCGCGTGTAGTCGCGCGAGATCCCGATCTCGGTCCCCTTGGGCGCGAGCGCGCCGACCGCGGCGCCGAGCCTTGACGCAAACTCAGGCGTGAACTCGACGTTGATCAGCCCGTTGAGCCCGTAGGAGCTGAACAGCCCGCGTTTCCACGAGCCCGCCCAGATGATCGATTCGTGCACGACCGCGCCGGGCTCCACCTCTTTGTTCGGCCAGATCCGGACGTTCGGGTTGACAGTCGAGCCGGCCCCGATGACGACGTCGCTGCCGATCACGCTGCCCTCTTCGAGGAGACAGCCGTTCTTGATCGTCACCGACCTGCACACCACGGACCCTCGCAACCGCGAGTTCAGCCCGATGTACGTGTGGTCCCAAGTGATGGAGTTCGAGATCTTGACCCCCGAGTCGATGGTCGTATAGCCGCCGACCACAGCCGGCCCGTTGACCCACGCACCGGCGCGCACCTTGGCGCCCGCGCAGATGAGGGCAGGGCCGTCGATGCGTGCCCCGGGCGAGACCTCAGCCTCCGGGTGGATCCATATGGAGTCGCCCACGCGGTCGCCCGGGATCTGCACCTTCACCTTGCCCTCAAGGCAATCGAAGTTCGCCTTGACGTAGGCGGAGTGGCTTCCGACGTCCTCCCAGTAGTCAGCGGCCACCCAGCCGAACACCTTCTCCCCCTCCTTGAGCAGCTTGGGAAAGACGTCGCTCGACCAGTCCGTCACCTCGCCGGGCCGGAAGAAGTCGAACACGGTCGGATCGAGGATGTAGATGCCGGTGTTGGCGAGGTCCGAGATCACCTCGCCCCAGCTCGGCTTTTCGATGAAGCGCTGAACGGCTCCGCCTTCGTCCACGACGACCACCCCGTACTCCAGTGGGTTGGGCACGGGTTTGAGGACGATGGTGGCGATGGCACGGCGCTCACGATGAAACCGAACAGCCGCGGACAGATCGATGTCGGTCAGCGAGTCGCCCGAGATGACGACGAACGGTTCGGTCAGCTGCTGGCGGGCAAGCATGACGGAGCCCGCCGTGCCCAATGGTGAGTCCTCGACCGAGTAGGTGAGGGCTACGCCCTGCTCGGATCCGTCGCCGAAGTAGTTGCGGATCGAAGCGCCGAGGTACTGCACGGTGGCGACCACGTCGCGCATCTGGTGGCGCCGCAGGTGAAGCAGGATGTGCTCCATGATCGGGCGCCCCGCGACGGGGACCAGGGGCTTGGGCATGCGGCTGGTGAGCGGCCGGAGACGCGACCCCTCCCCTCCTGCCATCACAACCGCCTTCATCTCGCTACCGCATAACATCCTAGGGGTGACGTTCGGGTTTCGGCCGAGAGATTCGGCGATCCAGGTGGCTGCAGTGCTAGGCGCCTCCGAGCACGCGAGAGCGCGCATCCCGTCGATGTGCAACCGAGCGCGCGCAGGAGGCAACAACGCAATGCGGCCGCATGGGCGCCGAAGATCCGGCCGAAATCCCGAACGGCAACCCTAAATTCTCGCGTGGAAGAACTCAACGAACTCGCTCACGACCTGCTGTGGACCTGGCAGCCTCGAATCGAAAATCTCTTTCGCACCATCGACCCCGAGCTGTTGGAATCGACCCGCCAGAATCCCGTCCTGCTGCTCACCCGGCTCGGCGAGGAGGGAGTAGCCCGCGCGTGTGAGCGCGAGGACGTACGCGCAGCGCTCGAGGACGCGCGCGCGGCGCGGCGCGAGTACTACGACCGCAAGCCGCGGTTCATGGACGCGCAGGCCCCCCTCGTCGTCGCCTACTTCTCGCTCGAGTTCGGCCTGGCGGAATGCTTGCCCATCTACTCCGGCGGTCTTGGAGTGCTGGCCGGCGACCACCTGAAGGCGACGAGCGACCTCGGCCTTCCGTTGATCGCGGTCGGCCTTCTGTACAGACAGGGTTTTGGCCGGCAGGAGATCGACGGCGGCGGCCGGCAGGTCGAGGTTTACACGGAGAGCCAGGGCGCCGACCTGCCGGTGCGAAGAGTCGAAGGAGTCGAGGTCGAGGCGCCGATCGGGGACCGATCGGTAAAGATCGGAGTGTGGCGCGCGCAGGTCGGGCGCGTGCCGCTTTACCTGCTGGATACGGACCTGGAGGCCAACCCGCCAGACCTTCGAGCGATCACCGACCGCCTCTACGTGTCCGAGCCAGACCGCAGGCTGCGCCAGGAGATCGTGCTCGGCATCGGCGGTGTCCGTGCGCTGCGTGCCCTCGGCGTGACGGCGGGAGTGTTCCACCTCAATGAGGGTCACAGCTTTCTGTGCGCGATCGAGCGGATCCGCGAGCTGCGCGCCTCGCGACAGATGACGCTGGAAGAGGCCAGGCTCGTCGCGCGAGCGGGGATCGTGTTCACCACGCACACGCCCGTGGCCGCGGGAAGCGACTATTTCGAACCCGCTCTCGTGGAGGAGCTCCTCGGCCCATACCTCACGCAGGTCGGCCTCTCGTTTGACCGTTTCATGGACCTCGGGCGCCAGAAGCCCGGAGATCCACGCGAGCGCCTGTGCACGACATACGCCGCGCTGCGCCTCGCGGACCAGTCGGTCGGGGTGAGCCGGCT
>JBGPYE010000059.1:0-7797 GCA_041493095.1 Candidatus Dormibacteraceae bacterium | reverse complement strand
GCACCCTTCGCATCGGAACACGATCTGGAGGTGCCGCCTCCCGATCGCCGCCGCGTCGCGCCCACACACTGGGCAGGATGCTGTTTCCATCTGGAACGGAGCCGGCAGGGGTTCGACCTTGATCTCTAAGCGTCTTCTCTTTTTTGACATTTACCTTCCATCAACCCGGAACCGGGGTTATTCAGACGTCGAGCTGCGACACGTCCAGGTTTTTCAAGCCATCCGGTGGTTCGACACCCGCGTTGTGAAGGCGCTTGAGCAACGCCAGGATGTAGCGGACGCCGGCGAGATTGACGTGATGCTCGCGGGTGAGCGTCTGGATGGCTTGCAGCTTCATCACGTCGCGACGCGAGTAGCGCCGGCGATTGGTCACGGTCCGCTTCGGTTGCACCATGCTCAGGTGCTCGTACATCATCAAAGTCCGGGGGTGCACCTCCAGGATCTCGGAAGCCACGCTCAACGTGAAGATTGGCTTGTCGAGATCGATCCCGTTGGCCTGTGAGGAGGCCGCGGCCGTAGCCGCGACTGGTTCGCGCTGTCTGAGCTTCATTTCTTTCTTGGTGGGCGGGATTATATGGTTTAAGCGACTGTTGGCCTAACTTTGGGTGACAGAGGCGGTTGCAGATTCGGTGCCATTTTGAATCCGAATTGACCGTGGGGCAAAGTATTTTTGTTAAGTATTGGCGAGAAAGCTCCCGCGGGTCGTGGCTTCATATAGTTGCCTGCTGTGTCTTCACTGCTGAGCTTGCTGCTCGTCAGCGTCTCGGTCGGGCTCAGCAACTTTGCGGGCGCCATCGGGATCGGGCTGAGCGGAATCGACACCCGGACCCGGATCCGCGTCGGCCTCACCTTCGGCTTCTTCGAGGCGCTGATGCCGCTGATCGGACTCCTGATCGGCCAGGCTGCAGCCGGGTACATCGGACATCACCTGACGGGCTATGTCGCCGGCGGCATTCTCATCCTCACGGGCGCGTACACGATCTGGCAGGGCTGGGGCCTGGAGAAGAAGGAGAAACCGAAAGGTGACCACAGCCTCATCGTCACCGCCCTGGCGCTCAGCATCGACAACCTTGCGGTCGGTTTTGCCCTGGCCGTCTATCACATCCAGATCGTGCTCGCGGCGGCGACGATGGGCGCCATCAGCGTAGTCATGTCGCTGGTAGGCCTGGAGCTGGGAAACCGGCTCGGCAAGCGGGTCGAAGGGTTGAGCGAGGAGATCGGCGGCGCCGTGCTGATCCTGGTCGGCATCGCCATCGCGACGGGCCTGCTCGGCTAGAGGCGCGACAAACCTACGATTACCGCGTGAGTGACGCACCGGCGCTCGAGCAAGTTCTGGTCGCTGTCGATGGATACGTGGCGACCGTGACCCTGAATCGCCCTGAGCAGCGCAACCCGCTGTCCGCCACGATGCTGCGCGACCTCGCCACCGCGTTCCGTTGGTGCCAGCAAGAGCCAGGTGTCCGCGTGATCGTGCTCACCGGCGCGGGCGACAGGGCGTTTTGCGCGGGGGCCGACCTCACCAGCTTCGACGGAGGCATGACGGACATGGAGCGCCATCGGAGCCGCGACCTTTTCGTCGACCTCTTCGCGCTGATGTCGAGCCTGGGCAAGCCGATCGTCGGCCGCGTCAACGGCCACGCACTCGCCGGCGGCCTCGGGCTTGCCTGCGCGTGCGACCTTGTGGTCTCGACCGACACCGCGACGTTCGGCCTGCCAGAGATCAACGTCGGGATCTGGCCGATGATGATCCAGGCGATCCTCTCGCGCAACCTGCCGCGCAAGATCCTGCTCGAGATGGAGATGCTCGGCGACCGCTGGACTGCGACTCAGATGGAAGGGTTCGGCGCGATCAACCGAGTCGTTCCGCACGACCAGCTCGACAGCGCGGTCAAGGAGATCACTGACAGGCTCGCCAAGAAGTCACCTGTGGCGATGCGGCTCGGTCGCGACGCGTTCTACCGGTCCCAGGACATGGAGTTTCGCGCGGCGCTTGCCTATCTGCACAGCCAGTTCACGCTGATCACGCTGACCGAGGATTCGAAGGAAGGCATCAAGGCCTTTTTCGAAAAGCGCGAACCGGACTTCAAGGGCAAATAGCCGCGTGAGCAATTCGAGAAATCGCGAGTTGCGCGAGCGGGCGCTCAAGGGCGGCACGCGATATCTGCCCAAGCTCCGGGAGCAGCACAAGCTGACCGCGCGCGAGCGGCTCAATCTGCTCCTCGATAAGGGCTCTTTCATCGAAGACGGGCTGTACGCCAACGTCCTCGCCGAGGAGCTGCCCGCCGACGGAGTGGTGACAGGGCTCGGCAGCATCGAGGGCCGGCAGGTCGCCGTGATGGCGAACGACCCGACGGTCAAAGCGGGCAGCTGGGGCGCCCGCACCGTGGAGAAGATCGTGCGCATCCAGGAGGTTGCCGGGCGCATTCGCGTGCCGCTCTTCTACCTCGTGGACTCGGCCGGCGCGCGCATCACCGACCAGATCGACATGTTCCCGGGCCGGCGCCACGCCGGACGCATCTTCTTCAACGAGGTCCAGCTGTCCGGCCTGGTGCCGCAGATCTGCCTGCTTCTGGGTCCGTCCGCCGCCGGCGGTGCCTACATCCCCGCGTTCTGCGACGTTGTAATCATGGTCGAGGGCAACGCGTCGATGTATCTCGGATCGCCACGCATGGTCGAGGTGGTGGTCGGCGAGAAGGTCAGCCTCGAAGAGCTGGGTGGGGCGCGCATGCACTGCACCGAGAGCGGCTGCGGCGATGCGCTGGTGGCGGATGACAAGAAGGCGATCGAGTTTGCGCGCGCGTATTTCGCCTACATGCCGCAGCGGAGCGGCGAAAAGCCGGCCGCCGTCGCGGCGAAGCCTGCGCGTGCCTCATCGAAGCCGCTTGGCGAGTTGATCCCCGTCGAAGCCAACCGCGGCTACGACATGCGCAAGCTCATCGACGGCATCATCGACGAGGGCAGCTGGCTCGAGATCAAAAAGCTCTTCGCGAAGGAGCTGCTCACAGGCTTCGCTCGCCTGGATGGACACGCTGTCGGCATCCTCGCCAACCAGCCGATGCAGAAGGGCGGCGTGCTCTTCAGCGATTCGGCGGACAAGGCGGCTCGCTTCATCTGGCTGAGCGACGCATTTGAGATCCCGCTGCTCTTCCTGGCGGACGTGCCCGGTTTCATGATCGGCACTGACGTCGAGAAGCGCGGGATCATCCGGCACGGCGCGAAGATGATCAGCGCCGTCTCTGAAGCGACGGTGCCGAAGATCAGCGTGATCGTGCGCAAGGCGTACGGAGCGGGTCTTTATGCGATGGCTGGCCCGGCGTTCGACTCCGACTCAGTCATCGCGCTGCCCTCGGCGCAGATCGCGGTCATGGGTCCGGAGCCGGCGGTCAACGCGGTCTTCTTCAACAAGCTCGCGGACCTGCCCGAGAGCGAGCGGCCCGCGCGCCGCAAGCAGCTCGAGGACGAATACCGCGCGGATGTCGATCTCTACAAGCTCGCCTCGAACCTAATCGTCGACGACATCGTGGAACCAGAGCAGCTGCGCGATGCGCTGATCGCGCGCTTCAAGGCCTACAGCACGCGAGTCCCAACGCGCTCAGACCGCAAACACGGAGTGCCGCCCGTATAAAAAAAGTCTCCTGCCCGCTCGCCGGGGCGGTAGGGCCTAGCTCGCCCGGTGGTAGGGCACCGCGTACTGAATCACGATCACGTAGAACGTGACGCTCGCGCTGATCACCGCCAGGTGGAAGAGCTCGTGGTAGCCGAAGACGCGAGGCCACAGCCGCGGCCGCTTGAACGCATACGCCGCGGCGCCAAGCGAGTACTGGAGCCCACCGAGAGCGATCAGGAGCGCCGCCACCCATCCCAGCGCCGCGGTCAACGGAACCAGGGCGACCACCGCCACCCAGCCCATCGAAAGATAGAGCGTCGCGAGCAGCTGGCGCGGGATGCGCAGGAAAGGGGCGGCCCCAGCGACCCCAGCGATTGCGCAGATCCAGATCGCGGCCAGGACACCGATGCGCCACCACCCGTCGAGGACGTTGAACATCAAGGGCGTGTAGGTCGCAGCGATGAACACGAAGATCGTGGCGTGGTCAGCCCGGCGCAGCCAGTCCTTGACGCGCGGCGGCCAGTTGAAGATGTGATACGTCGCGCTCACCGAAAACAGCAGCACGAGCGCCGTTCCGTAGACGATCATCGAGACGAGCTTCGCCGTGTCGTGGCGCGTGATGACGATCAGGGCGACGAGCCCCGCGATCGCGACCAGAGCGGCGGCCGCGTGCGACCAGCCCCGAAGGAGAGGTTTGCCAGCGAAGGCGTCGGCCGGCTTCATGACAGCCGCATCCTACGGGGTCAGAGAAGTCGCGAGGCCGCCAGTCCCAATGACAGCGCAACGACGCCCCACGAGAGCGCCGACAAAGCTAGCTCGAGAGGCCGCAGCAACGTCGGCCTGTCGAGCGACACCTGCGAACCGTCGCTCAGGATCACTTCACCCGAGACTGACCTGCTCCTCCGGCGCAGCGTCCGCGCCGGCGTGCTCAACATGCGCTGGGCGTACGAGAGCGCATAGCCGGCGCCGGCCGCTGCCACTGCTGCCACCGAAAGGCGGCCGGTCTGCGCGAAGTAGGCGGTGAGCACCGGAAACGCTCCCCACGACAACGCGAACCAGAAGTCTCCGTGGACTCGCCCGCGCAGCAGCTCCAGGTTGTAGGCGAACACGAAAAAGGTGCCTAGGGCGATGAAGGGAAGCAACCATGGACCAACCACAAAGACTCCTGCGATCCCCAAGGCCACGGCGCCGATGAGGCCAATGCCGGCGGCGGCCCACAGGAGACCGGCGCGAAGCTCAGTTTGCAGCGGGCGACCCCTCAGCTCGTCCAGCGCATGCGCGGAGACACCGACCGCCAGGAAGAACGCCAGGAGCGTCGCGACCAGGCGCACGATGCTGATCGTCGGCGCCAGGCTTGCCCCGATCAGCACGTAGGAGAGGTGCCACGCGGTGTACGGCGGATGGAGTAGCGCCCACACGTCCCTTCGCCATCCCGTGGATCGGGCGGCGTAGTACGCAGGCGCGAGCCCTTCAGTCACCAGCCTTCGTGCCCCACATGATCAGCCCGCCGCCCAGGCTCATCACCCTGCATTCGACCTCCACCATCCCGGCCGCTTTCCACGCATCGACGATTCGGGCTGGCGGCCACCGCCGGTAATGGCCCTCGATGTTAGGGCCCAGGAACCAGCCGACATCCCACCATGCCCGCCCGCCGAACAACCACCCCGCGACAGGCAGAACCAGGCGCGTGTATGCCCGCCACGCGGCGAGCCATGCCACGTTGGGCGGAACGTAGAAGTCGAGGCTGGCCATGTGTCCGCCGGGCCGGATCGCACGCGCGAGCTCCGCGACGGTTGCGGCGGGGTCGGCAACGTAGCGCAGCAGGTAAGTGAAGCCGACGGCGTCGAAGGACTCCGACGCGTATGGAAGTTCCTCGGCGCGAGCCGGCTCGAGCGAGATGCGCCCGGCCAGGTTCGCCTTCTGGACGCGGGCCCGACCACGCTCGAGCATCGCGTCGCTGATGTCGACGCCGGTGATGCGGGCGTCAGTTGCGGCAGCCAGCGCGATCGCCACTCCACCGGTCCCGGTGGCAACGTCGAGAATGGTGCGTGGCCGGTGCGGGCTGAGATGGCTCACCAGCTCTCGCCGCCATCGCCTGTTCTGCCCAAAGGAAAGAACCTCGGCCAGCGTGTCGTAGCGCGCCGGCAGGCCTTCGAACAGCTCGATGGCGAGTGCGTTGTCACTCAATCGGTTCAGCCTACGTTGTCGCAGACTTGCGAGCTGTTGACCAACTCCGATCTCGATCGCGACGCGAGACGATTTCAGAAGTGGCAGCTGGACGCGCTCGATGCTCGCCGTGACGCCTTTCAGCTGCTGTCCCTCGGTCCCTTTCGCGCCGTGGTCCCAGGCGTTTCGGAGCCCGGCCGTTGGGTGACGATCGTCGAAGGCCCCGTGACCGAGCGCGACACGAGCGAGGCGGTGGCCAAGCTGCGCTCGGTTTTTGAGCACCACGCCGACAAACTCGAGATCGAGTACGACGAAGTCGCTTTCCCAGAGGTGGGGCCCTGGTTGGAGGCCGCCGGCCTCGAGCGCGCGGAACGCAACCCGCTCATGGCCTGCCGGCCCAACAGTTTCAAGCCGTTTGCGGCGCCCGATGTTACCGTGAGCCGCCTGACGACGAAATCGCCGGCCGCCGACATTGGGGCCTTTCAGACCATCCGTTGGACCAACGGCGGGGACAATGACGACCCGATCCCTTCGGCTGGCCAGTTGAGGCAGCACCTTGAATCACGCACCAGCGTCCACGTGCTCGCGTGGTTGGACGCCGTGCCGGCCGGAACGGGTGTGTCGCATGCGTTGAAAGGTGCGGCCGAGATCGTCGGGATCGTCACGCGGGCGGACAAGAGGCGCAGAGGTGTCGCCGCGACCGTCACCTCGGAGCTGGTGACTCGACATTTCGGTTCGGGCGGTGACTTCGTCTTCCTCGATGCCGCCGACGAGGGGGCGGTCAAGCTGTACGAGGGAGTTGGCTTCGAGACCTTCGGCACGAACAGCGTTTATCGCTGATAGAGACCCGAAGCCCGGGCGCTATCGTTCACCTACACGATGGCCAGCACGATCAAACGGCTCGACGAAGAACCTGTGACGGAGCGCGATCCGGCCGGCAAGGTCCCCGAGATCGTGCTCAAGGAGGTCTACGAGCAACGCTTCGACGAGGCCGACCAGGCCGCCAAAGAAGCCATCTGGCGCGAGCTCGGCCGTTTCTTTCAGCGGTACATCGAACCTGGCGCTCGCGTCGTCGACATCGCGTGCGACCTGGGCTATTTCATTCGCAACGTCAAAGCCGCGGATCGATGGGCGACCGACATTCGCGACGTCGGCGGGGCGCTGCCCAAAGACGTGCACTTCGTTCGCGCGAGCGGGCTGGATCTCGCCGGCGTCATGCCGAACGATCATTTCGACCTCGCGTTCTTCAGCAACTATCTCGAGCACCTACCCTCGACCGAGGCGGTCCTGCAGCAGCTGCGCGTCACGTTTTCACTGTTGAAGCCGGGCGGGCGGGTGCTCATCCTCCAGCCGAACATCCGGCTGATCGGCGGCTCCTACTGGGACTTCATCGACCACCAAACGGCGTTGACGGAAAAGAGCCTTGGCGAGGCGGCGACGATGGCCGGGTTCAGGACCAAGCAGGTGATCACGCGCTTCATGCCTTACACGACAAAGAGCCGAATGCCGCAGCACCCGCTGCTGGTCAGGGCGTACCTCTCGTTTCCGCCGGCCTGGTGGCTGATGGGCAAGCAGACCCTGTACCTGGGAGAGAAGCCGACCTAACTCACGAGGCGCCAGCGGGTGACATCCACTCGACGGACCCGGCAAAATACGCCCCATGCATCAGACGGACGAGCTGACCCGCCTCGAGGCGACCCTCGATCACATCCGTGAGGCGCCCGTGGATCGCGGGACCGTCGAGCTGATCGCTCGGCGGCCGGACGTGGACGAGCGGGAGGTTCTGACCGAGGCTTTGCTCGACCTCGACGAGGGCCTCGTGGGCGACACGTGGCGCCCACGTGGCAGCAGCCGAACGCCCGACGGCGGCCCCGACCTGAGTGCACAGCTAACCCTCATGAACGCGCGCGCTGCGGCGGTTATCGCCGGTGAGCGAGAGCGCTGGCCGCTCGCCGGCGACCAGCTTTACGTTGATTTCGACATCAGCCGCACCAACGTGCCCCCGGGCAGCCGGGTTCAGATCG
>JBGPYE010000156.1:0-4881 GCA_041493095.1 Candidatus Dormibacteraceae bacterium | reverse complement strand
CCGGTGAAAGACGTCCCCGGCATTCGCGAGCTGGCGAGCCGGCACGCGATCGCCGACCCGAGCTCCGGCGCGGGGGTCGAGCTGGCGCTCGACGAGCTGACGCTCGCGATCAGCCGCGACTTCGCCTACGACCGTGCGGTTACCAACGTGTACAGCTCCGTCGACGAGGTGCTCGCCCTGCGGGCCGGGGTGTGCCAGGACTTCGCCCACCTGCTCATCGCCGTCGCCCGAGCGATGGGCGTGCCCGCCCGGTACGTCAGCGGCTACATCCACTCTGGGCGCACGGCGGGTGGCGCAAGCAACGTTGCCCCTGCCTCGCACGCCTGGGCGGAGGCCTGGGTGCCGGGCAGGGGCTGGGTCGGCTACGACGCGACCCACCCGGTGCGGACGACCGAGCACCACGTCAGGCTCGCCGTCGGGCGGGACTACAGCGACGCCGCGCCGACCCGCGGCATCTACGTCGGCTCCGCCTCCGGCAGGATGGAGGTCACCGTGCGAACTCAAGAGGTGTCGGCCTCCCACTAAGAGGCGTTCGGAGATTTGGTGCCTGAATCCATACCGATCAGGGCCCCGATGCTCTAGCCTTCGCAGCAATGCGCATCTGGCTCGAGATTGCGATCGAGATCGAGATTATCCGGGGAGGTCCCCCGACTTAAGGCACGTCGCTTGAGTCGTTGGACCTCCCGGCCACAAGGTCGGGAGGTTTTTTTATGTCTGTGAATCGGCGGATCGTCGTCTACGACACGACGCTGCGCGATGGCGCGCAGGGTCCGGCCGTGTCCTTTTCCGCCTCCGACAAGCTCCGCATCGCGCGCGCTCTCGACGAGCTCGGCTTCGACTACGTCGAAGGCGGCTTCCCAGGCTCCAACCCCAAGGACGAGGAGCTCTTCGCGGGGCTCGAAAAGCACCCACTCGAGCGGGCTCGGCTGGCGGCTTTTGGCGCGACCCGCCGCGCCAACGGCCACTGCGAGGACGACGCCAACTTAGGAGCTCTGACGCGCAGCGCCGCGCCGGTCTGGACGCTCGTTGGCAAGAGCGATTCCTGGCAGGTGACCACGGTCCTGCAAACCACCAACAACGAGAACCTGGCCATGGTGGAAGAGTCGGTAGCTTATGGCAGGAGCCTCGGCCGCGAGGTGATCTTCGACGCCGAGCACTTCTTCGACGGCTACGTCCGCGACTCGGAATATGCGGTCGAGGTGTGCGTGACCGCTGCCCGCGCCGGCGCGTCGTGGGTCGTCCTGTGCGACACCAACGGCGGCAGCCAGCCGGCCGAGATCAGGCGCGGTGTCGAAGCCATGCGTCGGGCCCTCGAGTCAGCCGACCTCCCGGCACGGGTCGGGATCCACACGCACAACGACTGCGAGCTTGCCGTCGCCAACACGCTGGAGGGCGTGCTGGCTGGGGCCGACATGGTGCAGGGCACCATCAACGGCTACGGCGAACGCTGCGGAAACGCCAACCTCGTCTCGGTGGTCGCAAACCTTGTCTTGAAGCTCGGATTCGAGGCTCTGCCCGAAACATCCGTCGCGCGATTCAGCGAGCTCTCACGCATGGTCGCCGAGATCGCGAACCTTGCCTTGCCGCTGCAACAGCCGTTCGTCGGCCACGGCGCTTTCGCCCACAAGGGCGGGCAGCATGTAGCGGCGGTGCTCAAACACAAAGACTCGTACCAGCACATCGACCCTGGCGTGGTGGGCAACGAGGCCCGCGTGCTCGTCTCCGAGCTTTCGGGGCGCGGCAATGTCCTGGCCAAAGCGCGCGAGTTCGGGTTGGAGCTCGACCGCGACGATCCGCAGACCCGATGGCTGGTCCAGCACCTCAAGGAGCTCGAGCATCGCGGCTACTCATTCGAGGCGGCGGACGCGTCATTCGAAATGTTGGTTCGCCGGCTGCAGCCTGGCTACGAAGCGCCTTGGACTGTGGCCGACTTCACGACGCAGGTCCGCAAGAACGGTGGCTCGGTCAATGCGGAAGCGACAGTGCAGGTTGAGGTCGGCGGCACCGTCTATCACACTGCCGCGACCGGAAATGGTCCAGTCAACGCGCTTGACGCAGCGCTTCGCAAAGCCCTGAGCCCACGCTTCCCGGCCCTGAGCGGCGTGACGCTGCACGACTACAAGGTGCGCATCCTGGACGGCGACGCAGGCACTGCCGCGACCACGCGTGTCCTGATCGAGTCAGGCGAGGGGCTCAAGCGGTGGACCACCGTCGGCTGCTCGAGCAACATCATCGAGGCTTCACTGCTCGCGCTCATCGACTCGCTGGAATACGCAGCCCAACAGGCTTAGGCCTGGGGCAAGGCTCAGGCGATCGCTGCCCTGGAGTCGGCGTTGGCGCCGGCCGGTCGGATGGCAAGCGCCTGCTTCAAGTGTTGAACAGCTGCGCCGAGATCGCCCCGGCGCTCGAGAATCTCGGCGTAGAGGGCATGCGCCTCGCTCGAGCGCTGGCTTGAGGTCGGGTCCAGAAGGAGCTCGAAGGCGGCGTTGAATTCCGCGTCGGCTTTTTCTTGATCTCCAGCAGCGTCTGCGATCCGGCCTAGCCAGACGTGAGCTGCGCCGACGTTGAGCGGCTCAGAAGCGCGCGTGGCGAGCTCGATGGCTTTCCGCGCCCAGCGCTCGGCGGCTGCAAGATCGCCTCGAAGCAGTTCGAGCTGGCACATGCTCAATAGGAGGTTCGCGCGCTGCGGTTCGACCCCGGCTTCCTCGAACAGGCTCAGTGCCCTCTCGAGGTGACCCTGCGCATCGGCAAGGTCTCCACGCTGCATCAGGAGAACGCCGAGGTTGTTCTCGGAGCGTGCCAGCGAAAGACGGTCCGACAGCGTTTCGTGAATGCCGAGCGCGCGATGCGCGTAGCGGGCAGCCTCGTTGAACCGGCCGAGCTCCTGGTACGCCGTACTCAGGCCGCTGTACATGAGAGAGAGCCGGCGCAAGTCCTGGATCACGTCGCCGGCCGCGATCGCGAGCTCGTAGGCGTCGATGGCGGCCTGCCAGTTCCTGTTGGTGATGTGCACATGGGCGAGGATCGCCAGCAGCCGGGCTTCGGTGATCGGCGCCGGAGGGTTGAGCGTCCTGCAGGTGGCGAGCGCGCCTTCGGCGAGGGCGAGCGCCCCAGGGTCGTGGACGAGGTAAGCGGCCGAGGCTTCGGTGCCCAGGCATTCGGCGGTCATCAGCAGGTCGCCGGAAGACTCGAAATAGGCTCGAGCGCTCGAAGCGAGGCGTCGAGCGGGCACCGGCTGCGCAAGCCTGAGATACGCGGTCGCCATGAGGAACTTGATCCGCGCCGCGATCTCGAGGTCCCGCTCCACCGCAAGCAGGTTCTCGGCGGCGTTAAGTGCGGCGGCGGGTTCGCCCGTCACGATCAGGCGCTCGATCTCTACCGTGCCCGCGGACGAACGCGGTTCCATCGTGCTCGGCCGGCTGAGGAAGAAATCAAGCGGCCGCCCCGTCCGCGAGGCGATGAGCTTCAGCGTCTCCATGGACGGCTTGGCCTTGCCGGTCTCGACGAAGTAGATCGCGGTGCGGCTGATCTCGGTGCCGGCCACCTGTCCGAGGCTCAGCCCTGCCTCGAGCCTTGCCTGCTTGGCCGTGCCGGCCTTGATCTCGACTCCTTTTCGCCGCCCGCGACGGCCCGAGGTCGCCTTCCCAATCTGCCTCGGGCCGTCTGCAGCGGGGTGCGCGTGCACCTCTGACATAACGTCAGCTTATCTGACTGTTTGCTACTTGAATGAATTGACGACGCCTGAAGAAAGGTTCAGTTTCTAGGAACAGCAGGGAGCCACGACGTCAGCTCCGACGCCCATCGACAGTGCGAGGACGAGGATCGTCGCCAGGATGGCGGCAAAAAACAGCTTGCGCATTCAAATCACCTCCTCTGCGGCACAGACCGGTGCCCGCGAAGGCCCAGGCGAACGGGGGGTTCAATCCGAGTACGCGGCGGCTACGCTGGCCCGATGCATACCCCAGAGGCTCGAGCCGGCGCCCCAGGCCATCGCCGCCACCTTTCCCATGGCGATGACCGCGGCCAGGGTTCCCGCAGCGCCCGCCACCCAGCCGGGAGGCACACCTGGCGCGTGCAGCGCGATCGCAGCGGGGAGGATCGCCAGCGACGTGGCGAAGCATGCGGTCAGGATCACGGCAAAAAGGGAGCGAAGACCGGGTTCTTCGAGGTCAGCCTCGATCACGTCGACCATCGGTCGGCGACTCGTGCCGGTTTCGCAAGTCAGCAGCTCGATTGCAGTTCCTCCACATAGCCAGCGCTACACCCCTCGCGGCTGTGCTACAAGTACTGCCCGGTCATGTTAATTGAAAACAGGTTGAATTAACACGAAAATGGAGAACTAGTGGCTCGATCTCCTTCTCCGACGTTCGCGCCCCCACTCAGTCATGCCCCGACACCCGTTCGAGCTTCCCGGCGTGCGCTGAACGTCACCGGCTTCGGGCTTCGCGGCTGGCGCGTGTTCACCATCGCCGCGACCGCGGCCGCCGTTACAGCCGTCGCCTTCGTGGCCTGGACCGCCCTCCGGATCGGAGGCGACCAGGTGACCATCGCGGTCGACGACATCGGCGAGGCGGTCGCGGCGATGGCGGCCGCGGTCAGCTGCGGCTTCGCGGCCTACCGGAACTCGGCCCGCACCCGCCTCGCCTGGGCGCTGTTTGCGGCCTCCGCCGCCAGCTGGGGCATTGGCGAGGTGGTCTGGTCGGTGTACGAAGTCGGCCTTGGGGTAAGCGTCCCCTTTCCGTCGGCAGCCGACGCCGGCTTCCTGCTGGCGATCCCGCTCGGGGTGGCCGGGGTCTTCGCGTTCACGTCGGCGCCGAGCCGCCTGACGACCCGTGGCGAGGCGCTGCTGGCGGGCGCCATCGTCGCCCTCTCGCTCGTGTT
>JBGPYE010000150.1:0-4946 GCA_041493095.1 Candidatus Dormibacteraceae bacterium | reverse complement strand
GGCGAGCTGGACCTCAGGCCATCACATAGTCCACTGGATCCGAGGCGGCCCGAGCGATATGCTCAACCTCGTCCTTCTCTGCTACCGCCATCACTGGATGGTCCATGAGGGCAAATGGCAGCTGGTCAAGACCGACGACGACCAGATCCTGGCCATCCCGCCGCAGCTGGATCTGTACCAGCAGCTTGCCCGCGGCAGCGACATCGCCAGTCGAGTGCTGAGGCAATGAGGCGATAGGGCGTCAGCGCAAAGGTGTTGCGCACAGCGCTACTGTGGCGTATCGTGCGACAGTGCAGGTCGTCACGTTGCTGAGGCCGCTGGTGAAAGAGAGTGTGGGTCGGGCAATGGTCGGATTCCTTCGCGCTCCGCGCTATGAGGTGCTGCCCACCGAAGACATCGAAGGCCTGGTGACGGCTCACGTCCCGCACGAGGTGACCATCACCATCACCGCCTCGCCAAGGCGAGGCATGGACGCCACGATCAAGCTGGCCGAACGGCTTTCCAGCCAGGGCTATAGGGTCGTGCCGCACCTGTCCGCGCGCCTCATCCGCGACGCGTCCCACCTGAGCGAGATCCTTGCCGCCGTCAAGGCAATGGGCGCGCACGACGTGTTCGTCATCGCAGGCGACGCGCGCGAGCCGGCCGGAGAGTTTCCAGATTCAGTCTCCCTGCTCGAAGCGATGATGAAAGCGGGCCACAGCCTGCGCGACGTCGGCGTCTCCGGCTATCCCGAGAGCCACCGCTTCATCGACGACGACATGACCATCCAGGCGATGTGGGACAAGCGGCGGATCGCGACCTACATCGTGAGCAACCTGTGCTTTGATCCACGGGTCGTGAAGAAATGGGTTGGTCGCGTGCGTCGCCGCAGGGTCGACCTCCCCATCCACATCGGAATGGCCGGCGTGGCGGATCCGGCAAAGCTTCTAAGAATTTCAACCCGCATCGGCCTTTTGGATTCAGCGCGCTTCCTGCGCGGTCACTCCAACTGGTTTCTGCGCATGCTGCAGCCGGGCGGCTACGATCCGGGGCGTTTCGTCAGCACGCTGCTCCCCGACCTCGCCCTCCCCGACCGCAAGGTCGCAGGCCTGCACGTGTTCACGTTCAACGAGATCCAGCCGACGGAACGATGGCGCCAGGAAATGCTGGCGCGTGCGGCTTAACCGGCACTTGTAGGAGGACGTATGACGGCCACGTTTCCCACCGACCTCGAGATCGCGCGCAAGGCGCGCCTGATGCCGATGCCCGAGATTGCGGCCCGCATGGGCATCGGGCCCCACCTCCTCGAGCCGTACGGGCACGATATCGCGAAGATCAAGCTCGCCGCGATCGAAGAACTGAAGGACCACCCCAGGGCCAAATACATCGTGGTGTCAGCGATCACTCCGACACCCCTCGGCGAGGGCAAGACGACAACCACGGTTGGACTGGGCGATGCCCTTGGCATCATCGGAAAGCGAGCGACGATCGCGATCCGCCAGCCCTCGATGGGGCCGACCTTCGGGATCAAGGGCGGCGCCGCCGGCGGCGGCCACAGCCAGGTCGTCCCCATGGAGCGCCTCAACCTGCACCTGACCGGTGACTTTCACGCGGTCACAGCGGCACACAACCTGCTGGCCGCGATGATCGACAACTACATCCACCACAGCCTGCGCGATTTTCCGATCGACCTCCACAGCATCACGTGGCGACGCGTGCTGGACGTGAGCGACCGGGTCCTGCGCAGCGTCGTCGTCGGCCTCGGCGCGCCCGAAGACGGCGTGACGAGACAGACCGGCTTCGACATTACCGCTGCCTCAGAGGTCATGGCGGTGCTGGCGCTCTCGACCTCGCTCCAGGACATGCGGCAGCGTCTCGGCCGCATGGTGATCGGTCTCGCGCGCGACGGAAAACCGATCACCGCGGACTTCCTCCACGCCGGCGGCGCGATGACGGTGATCATGCTCGACGCCATCAAGCCCAACCTGCTGCAGACGCTTGAGAACACGCCGGTCCTCGTCCACGCCGGTCCCTTCGGGAACATCGCCAACGGCGCATCGTCGGTCCTTGCCGACCTCATCGGCATCCACGGTGGCGACTACCTGGTCACCGAGGCGGGCTTCGGCGCCGACATGGGCGCCGAGCGATTTTTCAACATCAAGTGCCGCACCTCCGGGCTCGCTCCCGACGCGGCGGTGATCGTGACCACCGTCCGGGCGCTGAAAGTGCATTCGGGCAAGTACCGCGTCGTCGCCGGAAGGCCGCTCCCGCCCGAGCTGCTGAAGGAGAACCCGGACGATGTGATGGCCGGCGCCGCCAACCTGCGCAAGCAGGTGGAGAACATCCAGATTCATGGCGTCACCCCGGTCGTCGCGATCAACGCATTTCCAGGCGGCCACCCATCCGAGCACCAGGCGATTCGCGAGCTGTCGGAGCACCTGGGCGTGCGTTCGGCCGTCTGCAACAACTTCGTCGACGGAGGAAAAGGCGCCACCGAGCTTGCCGAGATGGTGGTCGCCGCCGCAGACGAGCCCAGCCATTTCCAACTTCTGTATCCGGATGCGGCGACCCTGCGCGAGAAGATCGAGGCCGTCGCGTTGCGCGTCTACGGCGCCCGCGGTGTCGAGTACGACACGGCGGCCGCCAAGCAGCTGGACGCGTTCGAGGCCAACGGGTTCGGCCGCCTGCCCGTCTGCATCGCCAAGACGCACCTGTCGATCTCGTCCGATCCGAAGCTGAAGGGAGCGCCGACCGGCTGGGTCCTGCCCGTACGCGAGGTGCGCGCCTCAGTCGGGGCGGGCTTCATCTACCCGATCTGCGGCGACATGCGAACGATGCCGGGCCTGCCAACGACTCCGATCGCGGCGAGCATCGACATCAACGAGAACGGGGAGATCGTCGGCCTCTCCAACTGTTAGGTCGCCATCCTCCGGCGCTTCTCCACCGCCTCGGCCAGCAGCGTGGCCAGGTCGATCACCTGCATCTTGGCGCCCATCTCGCGGACCCCGTCGTCCAGCATCACCGTGCAGAACGGGCACGCCACCGCCAGCGTCTCCGCTCCCGTGGCCGCCGCTTCACGAACGCGCTCCTGGTTGATCGGGCTGCCTCGCTTTTCTTCCATCCACATGCGCGCGCCGCCCGCGCCACAGCAGAAGGTGCGCTCGCCGTGGCGCGGCATCTCGATCGCCTTGCCGACTGCATCCACCAGCTCGCGCGGCTGCGAGCGGACGTCGTTGTGGCGGGCGAGGTAGCACGAGTCGTGATACGTGATCGTTCGGTCGCTGGGCATCGGGGCCAGCTTGCCATCCCTCACAAGCTCGGCCAGGAACTCCGTGTGATGCACAACCTCGTAGCGGCCCCCGAAGTCCGGGTATTCGTTGCCGATCGTGTTGAAGCAGTGCGGGCAGGTCGTCACGATCCGTTTCACGCCGGTCTCGTTGAGGGTCGCGACGTTCTCGCCGGCCAGCCGCTGGAACGTGTACTCGTCGCCCATGCGCCGCGCCGGATCTCCAGTGCACGCTTCGCGCGGCCCGAGGATCGCGAAGTCGATTCCCGCCATCTGCATCAGCTTTGCGGTCGAGACCGCGGCCTGCTTCGCGCGCTCGTCGAATGCCGGCGCGCAGCCCACCCAGAACAGGACGTCGGGCGCCGGCTCACCCGCCTGCAGCACGTGCACCCCAAGGCCCTCCGCCCAGTGCGTGCGGTCCGCCTGCGGCTTGCCCCATGGATTGGAGGAACGGTCGACGTCGCGCAGCATCGTTCCCGCTTCCTCCGGAAACCGCGACTCGACCATCACGAGGTTGCGGCGCAGGTCGATCACGTGGTCGATGTGCTCGATCCCGACCGGGCATTCCCGCACGCACGCGCCGCATGTCACGCAGTCCCACACGATGTCGTCGATCACCGCGTTCGGGACGATCGGCGGTGGCGTGTACGAGCCCTTCGAAGCGAGCGCCTTGGGCCCTTCGGCCATCAGCTGGTCGCGCACGGCCATGATCAGGAGCTTGGGCGACAGCGCTTTACCCGTCGCGTACGCCGGGCACACGTCCTGGCACCGCCCGCATTCGGTGCACGAAGTCGTGTCGAGCATCTGCTTCCACGTCATGTCGGTCACGCGCGCCGTTCCGAAGCGCACCTCTTCCTCTGCCTTGTCGAACTCGATGGGCTCGAGCCGTCCTCGAGAGCGAGTGCGGCCGAAGTAGACATTGAACGCCGCCGACATGATGTGCAGGTGCTTGGAGTAAGGCAGGTAGACGAGGAAGCTGAGGATGATCAGCACGTGCGCCCACACCGCGGCGCGCTCCAGGTACGGGAGCTGCGGACCATGCAAAGCGCTTGCGATCGCACTTGAAACAGGCGCCCAGCTCGCTGGGTACTCGTTCAAACCAAGCGCGATTCGCGAGGCGTGCCAGAGAAACAGCGTCACGATGATGCCGGCGATCAAGGCGAGGATCAGGTCGGCCTCGCCGAGGTGGCTCCCAACAAACCGCTTCGGACGCTGCACCTTGCGGATGACAATCGCGGCGACGACGCCCGCCAGCACCAGGACCGCGAACACGTCGACGAGCAGCGCATACCATCCCTGCGCGCCGAGCCACGGCAGCGTCGCGTAAGGATCGACCGCGCCGATCATCGCGATCACGATGGTGGGAAACAGGACGAGAAAGCCCCAGAAGATCGCTGCGTGCACGAGTCCTGGCACGAGGCGGTACAGCAATTTGCTCTGCCCGACGACGACCACAGCCTCCTGCTTTGCACGCCGAGGCACGTCGTTGAACCGCGGAGCGGGCTTGCCGCTCCGGATAAGGCGCACGAGGAGAAGCGCCCGGCGGCCGAACAGCATGCCCGCGACGATGAGCGCCGCGGCAAGGGCGATCGCGGGTATCACGTTCATCTCTGCTTGCGAATCTCGGCCGAGATCGCCGGCACGATCTCCTTGAGGTCGCCGGTCACCGTGTAGTCCGCGT
>JBGPYE010000082.1:0-6796 GCA_041493095.1 Candidatus Dormibacteraceae bacterium | reverse complement strand
CTTTCCGGCAGCTCGCAGCCACGCTCGTGGAGCCGGTCTGATGTCGGCTGTAAACGTGATCACGGTCGGAGACCTCGGCGAGAGATTCGGTGTCCAGGCGGTCCAGATGCTAGGCGCGGATGAGCACCGCAGCGAGCGCATCCGTTGATGCGTGAGCGAGGAGCGGAGACCGCAACGACGCAGATGGGCCGCATGGGCGCCGAAGATCCGTCGAGGGGCTCCGCCCGGGATCACACGGTGACCCGCGAGCTCGAGCGCCTCGAAGGCCTTTGGGAAGACGGCCTCTCTGACGCCTACCGCTCGTACCTGGATGCTGTGAGTGGGTTCGAGAGCGCCGACCAACCGCGCCTGGCGCTGGCGGCGGCCCTGATCGAGGTGGGAGTGCGGCTCCAGGGCCTCGGCGGCCGGGCAGCTGCGGCGCCGACACTCTTGATGGGAGACCTCTGCCTCGCCCGCTCGTCGCGGCTGCTCGCGGACGCCGCGCCGCAGGCCGTCCAGGTCGCGTTCGCCCGGGCGATCGAGGAGATGTCATCCGCGGCCGCTTCCGAGCAGTCCGCCCCGCACACCCGCGACCTCCTCTTGAGCGCTTTCGAGGCCAGGTGATGGTCGGCATGCGCCTGCGCTTCGAGACCCAGCAACCGACCGAGTTCGTCGACATCACCGACCGGCTTCGTGATGAGGTGCGAAGGGCAGGTCTGCGGATCGGCCGCGTTCACCTCCAGTCGCTCCACACCACAGTCGGGCTCGCCATCAACGAGAACGAGCCGCTTCTGCTTCGCGATTTCGAAGGTCTGCTCGAGCGCCTCGCCCCCGTGGGTGCGGGCTACCAGCACGACGACTTTGCGCGCAGGTTCGACATCGCCCTGGACGAGCCGGAAAACGGTCACGCCCACTGCCGCCAGCTCCTCCTCACCGGCTTCGCCACTCTGCTCGTCGAAAACGGCGATTTGGTCCTGGGCCGGTGGCAGTCGGTTTTCGCGGTCGAGCTGGACGGCCCCCGCCAACGGCACCTGGCCATCCAGCTGGACGGAGAATTTGCGGAACCTCCACCGCGGCACCAAAAGGACGGGCCCGAAAGCCTTATTGAGCTCGAGCTCTTCCGCCAGCTGCTGGTCGATCCTGAGCCGGTCTCGGCGCCAATGCGGCGGCTGGTCGAAGCCGGCGGCAAGCGCCTGCGGCCCAGGCTCGTCCAGCTCACCGCGGGGATCGGGCCTCGGGCCGAGCCGCTTCGCGCGGCCGCCCTGGCCGCGGCCGTCGAGCTTCTCCACAACGCGACCCTGATCCACGACGACTACGTAGACGAGAGCACACACCGGCGCGGGCGACCGACCGTAGCGGCTGCCGAAGGTCCGGAGCGGGCGGTCGCGGTCGGCGACTACTACTTCGCCAAGGCGACGAGGCTCATTGCCGAGATCGGCAATCGAAGTGTGACCTCGACCATCGCCGGAGCGCTCGAGGCAATCTGCGCTTCGCAAATCGACGACGTCGCGCTGCGCGGCGCATTTCCGGGCGACCACGATTCGTACCTGCGGGTCGTGCGCGGAAAGACCGCCGCACTGTTTGCCGCAGCCTGCGCCTCCGGCGCGCTGCTCTCCGAGGCAAGCTCTGAGATCGTCGAAGCGCTGCGCAGGTATGGCGACCTCCTCGGCGTCGCGTTCCAGATGGCGGACGACATGGTTGACTTCAGCCCAAGCTCGGGCAAGCCGGTCGGCCTGGACATCCGCCAGCGCGTCCTCTCCCTACCTCTTATCTATGCGGCCGAAGACCGCGAGGTCGGGCCGGAAGTCAGGAGATTGTTGGAGGGCACGCTCGGTGACGCGGAGGTGGATCGCGTCGCGGAGCTCGTGGCGATCAGCGGCGCGCTCGAGCGCGTGAAGGGCGAGGCGCAAGCGCTGGTCGATGCCGCGGTCCACGAAATCGAGACGATCGAGCTGGACGGGCTGCGGCCGATCCTGATCAGCCTGGCCCGCTCGGCAGTCGACCGAAACGCCTAGCGGCTGTTAACAACTCCGGCACCGATTCGTGTCGTTGGGCCCATCGCCTGATCTCTGCCTGGGAGTTGTTCCTCCTGATTGGAGCTCAGCCATGCGGTCGGTAAACCGCGAGGTCGCACCAATGTGTATCTAGCGAGCACGCGCAATTCAATGTTTGACGAATTCAAACGGGAATTCGCTAAATGGCGTAAACTACTCCCATGCTAAGCCGAACCGAGATGGTCTGGCGTCATCTCCTCGTCGCCGCGTTTGACCAGGGTATCCGGCGAAGCTCGCTCACTCAGTTGAGAGCTGAGCTGGACCTACCCTTGTCCACGATCCACAAGGCTCTCGAGCGACCTCGCGCGATCGGTGCCGTACGCGGCAGCGCAAGCGGCCTCCGCGTGTTAGATCCCAAGCGGCTCCTACTGCTATGGGCGGCGCTTCGCGACCTCGATGGCGACGTCGTCTACTCGACCAAGGTTCCGATGGCCGTAAACGAGATTGAGGCTCACCTTCCAATCTCAGCCATTCCAACCGCGTACACGGCATTCGTTCAACAGGAGGGACGCAACCTGATCGCCGACTACGAGCAGGTGGTCGTGTACGCGGACGGGAGTGAAGTCAGGCGACGATTTCGGCCTCGGCGTGGTGAAGCAAACCTACTGGTTCTCGAGCCCGATCATCTGCTGAGCCGGTACGGAAAAGTCGCGCCGCGCTGCCAGGTTTACGCCGACCTGTTCAACCTTCCCACCTGGCAGGCGCAGCGATTCCTGGAGGCCCTGGACCGCGAACTGCTGCGCGATGTCGCCTGAGCGTCGGACTCGGCCCGACGAGGATCACGTGGAGGCGGTAATGCGTAGGTTCGTTCGGGAGTTTCCCGATGCCGTCCTTATTGGCGGCTGGGCCAGCTATCTAAGGGCCCGCGTTGCCAAGAGCCACGACATCGACATCATTGTCGACCACGCGACGTTGGCCAAGCTAGGTGCGAAGTTCCGGCTATCACCCAGCCACCACATCGGCGGTCAGAAGTTCGCAATTGAGGTGGACGGCGTCGGGGTTGACGTGTACCCGGTCTATCAATCCAAGCTCGGCCGGCGATTGCAGATTCCGGGCGAGGTGCTGATCAACTACACGGAGAAGATCGACCGGACCAGGGTGCTTACCGCAGAGGCTCAGTTCGTGACCAAGATGGCCGCCCTGCTCGACCGACCGGACACGCTGCCTGGGGAAAAGGACCGGCGCGAAATGTGGGAGCTCATCAACTCTGGGCAAGGTCTCGACTTCAAGGCTCTGGCTGGAATCCTGCTGCGAGGAGGCTGGGAGGGCAAGCGTCAAACAGAGCTCATTGACCAGACCTTCGATCTTCTTGGCGAGACGGCTGATCTGAGCAAACACGATCGGGCGAAGCTCAGGCTGAACCGAACTAGTGCTCTGGAGGCCGCGCGGTCGGTTGAAGGCCGCGACCGGGAGCTGGAAAGGTAAATCGGGTATAGATTTTCTTGAAGCGCGGGGGTGACATCTGGTACCAGCTTGAAACCGCGGCGCGCGAAGTCTTCAAGTCGCTTGAGGGTGCGAGCGTTGGTGACTACGAACGGCGCGTCAACGAGGTGGTCATGCTCGCGTTCCAGCTTCGCGCTCGACGCCGCGAGGCTCGGTCCCGTAAAGCAACAACCCCGTTTCCGCTGATCACCTGAGGCGACCCAACCGTCCGGTCACATCGGCGATGCAGTCAAGTGGGTGATGAAGGGCGGCCGCCACGAGGCCGCCGCCCTTTTCGCTTACTGGCTAACCGTGTACTGGTAGCAGGTGCTCTCCAGCACCACAGCCGAAGTCTCCGCGTCGATCACGCGGAAGTGGATGTCGAACTGCGTGCCGAGCGGGATGGCCGCCAGATTCCTGAACAGGTCCGCCCTGCCGGTTCCCGTTTCGCCTGTCGTGATCGCGTGGGGAGCGAGGCCCTGGCCGAGCGTCAGCCAGTTAGTTCCGTTGCAATCGTCGTTCACGATCGTATCCGTGGCTCGCTGGAGGGAATAGTTGTGGTTCGGGGCCAGGTCCCGCACCCAGACGTCGAGATAGACGATCTTGTCGGCGTCCTTTGGCTGACGGAACTTCACCAATCCGAAGCCGCTATCCGGTCCGCCTGCGACCGGTCGGAGAATGACTTGGAGGTTGGCGCCCGAGTCGGCTCCAACGCCAACAGCGGCCACAACGACCACGGTTGTCACCGCCGCGAACACCGCGAAGAGCTTGAGCAAAGGTCCGCCGATCACTGAACTTACGCATCCGATCTTCATTCGCTGAATAAACCTCCTGAATTCTGGGGCGGAAAATGAGGCCCCGCTGTTCGAAGCCGCCCGCAGCGTCCGTCGGTCAGGCGGTCCCGCCTGTGGCATTCGTCACAAACAGGCGGTGATATTTAGCACAGCGATCGCAAACGGGCCTCGTCGAGGATCGTGATATGACCCGGGTCGATCGACACCGCGCCAAGGGGTGATCAACCGGCTGAGGGCGCGGTGGACGTTCTCGCGGCTCGCGCCGACCATCGATGCACTGAGATCCGACCCCCAGGTTTCAGCCCAGGTGGGCATCCTGAAGGGCCGACTCGACCGATTGTGCGTATGACTGGCTGGTGTAAGTGGCTCCGCTGATGATGTCGATGCGGGCGCTCTGCGCCTGGAGCACCTCCGAGCGAAGCATCGGCCCGGCAACCTCGCTGATGTAGGCCGAACGCGCGCGATCGCTGGGGAGCTGGACCGCCTGAACGTCCGTGATGTGCCCGTTGGAGATGACCACGCGAACGACCACGTCTCCGAATCGATTGGGAAAGTCGGACCCCGTAAATGAGCCGCTCACCGCAACCGGCGTCGAAGGTGACGGGGACGGCGTCGCTCCAGGCGTGGTTCCCGGATTGGCAGGTGATGGTGTTGGAGGCATTACCGCGACCGCACCGAGCGAGTGCGGCGAGACTTTGTAATTGACAATCCAGGCGAGACCGACGATTGTGACGCCGGCCGCTATCAGCGCTCTTTTCACAGGAAGCGAAAAACCTCTGTGCGTATCCGCTCTGCCGGCACGCCAAGCGCCGCGAGCGACGAGCGTAGATCCGCCATCATCCCGGGTGGTCCGCATGTATAGACGAGGCGATCGGCGATGTCTGGGACCAAACGACGCATAGCCGTCGGCGAGAACCACGACTCGCGACGCGACTGGCGGCCACCGGTCTGGGTGACGAGGTAGTCCACGCGGACCCCGTAATGCGCGGCCAGTGTATCCAGCTCCTTCTTGAAGACGAGATCCCCCTCACCATGAGCGCGATATAGCACCCTGACGTCGAAACCGTTCGCGGCCATCTCCTCCGCCAACGGCCGGATCGGCGTGATACCGATTCCACCGGCGATGAGCAGGACCTTCGTGTTGGTGGGCGGTTGGGTGAACTTGCCGAACGGGCCGTCGACGAGAACTGGCGTGCCGGGCCTCACGGCGTGGACACCGCTCGTGAAGTCCCCGCTGTTTTTCACGGTTATGCGGAGCTGCCGGCCGTCAGGGACCGCCGAGATGGAGAACGGATGAGCTTGCCACCAGCGCCTTCCGTCGAGGAACCGCCAGATCGCGAACTGTCCTGCCTCCGCTCCAAACCGCTCCATGTGACGTCCTGTGATGTAGACGGAGAAAACGCCGCGTCCCTCCTTTTCCACGGCCCGCACACGAAAGCGATGCCGAAAGTAGACGTTTAGCGGGCCGATCACGCGATGGAAGAGGAGAGCGCCGAAGGTCGCGACGTACAACGCGTACCAGTACGCAACAAAAACCGGGTTGCCGACAAAGTCAACTCCCGTCGCCACCTGGTGACTGAAGGCCAGCGCCACGGCGAGGTAGGCGTAGAGGTGGATGAAATACCAGGTCTCATATGCGAGATGTCGTTTTGCGATGGTCACCGACATGACAACCACGGCAACGAACAGCCCAAGTGCAACGATCGCACCCAGCAATCCCTCGTAGCTTTTGATGAAGTCGGCCAGCTGGCTCGCCACATCCTTGCCGTCACCCAGCTGGTAACCGAGGGTCTGAAAGACGACGTGGGCGAGCAGCAATCCCAGCACCAAGTAGCCGTTCCATCTGTGCAGGACGGTCATGCGCTCCAACCCGAACGAGTCCTCCAGCCACGGAAGCCGGGCCATGAACAGCAGCTGCCAAAGCACCAGGTAAGTGCCGAGAAGGCCCGTCACCCGACCCATGCCGTTGAAGAGGTCGGACACGCTGTGTGTGATCTCAAAGCCTGAGCTGAACCACCAGAACCCCAGGATCAAAATCGCGTTTGCGACCAAAACGAAGTAAGCAAACTCTGGGGTGGACCAGACCGACCGGCTGGACGATTCGCGAGGCACTACGTCGTTCTCGCTTCGGGCGACACGCTGGTTCAAATCGAGTTCAATCTAGAAACACTTGCTTAGAGATCGCTGGGAATCGGTGCCTCTTCGGACATCGCCGGCTGCTCACACAGGCCCTCGAACCCAGGGGTCGACCATGTACGAAGCTCCTTATTGATCGCGAAGGCCTCATAGCCGGCTGATTTCCGCACGAACTCCAGGCCTGCCGCACCCATCGCGAACCCTGCCGTCGCGAAGACGTCCGCCTGCAAGATGTCCGGGCCCACCACCGTAAAGCTGAGCAGCGCATCGGCCGGCTCGCCTGTGTGCGGGTCGAGAATGTGCTCGCCCTTTTCGTAGGTGCCCGAGGTGGCGACCGCGCTGCCGCTGGCCAGCACGACGCATGCCACCTTGTCGCGTTCCACCGGATGCCGAACGCCGACCCGCCACGGT
>JBGPYE010000072.1:0-7029 GCA_041493095.1 Candidatus Dormibacteraceae bacterium | reverse complement strand
CACAACTTGCGCGAGATCACCGCGGGGATCAAGCACCTGATCGACAACCCGGAAGCGACGGGCGAGGACCTGCTCAGCTTCGTGAAGGGACCCGACTTTCCAACTGGCGGATTGATCATGGGCACGGCCGGGATCAAGGCCGCCTACGCGACCGGCCACGGGCGCATCATCGTCCGGGCTCGGCACACCTTCGAGCAGGCGCCCAATGGCCGCGAGCGGATCATCGTCGATGAGCTGCCCTACGCGGTCAACAAAGCGACCCTCGTGGCGAAGATCGCCGAGCTGGTCTCCGAGCGAAAGCTCGAAGGCATCGCCGACCTTCGGGACGAGTCCGACCGCGACGGCATGCGCATCGTCATCGAGCTCAAGCGCGATGCTCGCGCCTTTACCGTGCTGAACAACCTGTACAAGCACACGACGCTGCAGACGACCTTCGGCGTGATCATGCTCGCCATCGTCGACGGGCGTCCCGTCATCCTGAGCCTCAAGCAGGCGCTGCAGCTCTTCATCGACCACCGTCGCGACGTGATCCTCCGCCGCACCCGTTTTGACCTCGAGCGCGCGCAGGAACGAGCGCACATCCTCGAAGGCCTGAAGATCTGCCTCGATCACCTGGACGAGGTGATCAAGACCATCCGCGCCGCCGGCGACCCGGACATCGCGTCGACCGAGCTGCAGACCAAGTTCGGCCTCAGCGACCGCCAGGCGAAAGCCGTCCTTGCCCTCACGCTGAGCCGGCTTACCAAGCTGGAGCGCGGCAAGATCGACGCCGAGTACGAGGAGGTGATCAGGACGATCGCGTACCTCGAGTCCATCCTGGCGAGCGACCAGAAGGTCCGGCTGCTGATCAAGGACGAGATGGATGACCTGTCCAAGAAGTACGGCGACGACCGGCGGACCGAGATCACCGACCAGGAGGCGACCGAGCTCTCGGCCGAAGACCTCGTGCCGAAAGAGGAGGTCGTCGTCACGCTGACGCACCGCGGTTACGTGAAGCGCCAGCCGCTGCGCGTCTTCCGCGCGCAGAAACGTGGTGGGGTTGGGCTCAAGGGCGCCAAGCCCACGGCAGGCAGCGACGCTCCGAGCGGTACGCGCGAGGAGGACTACGCGCTTCATCTGCTGACGACGCACACCCACGCATCAATGCTCTTCTTCACGCAAAGCGGACGCGTGTTCCAGCTGCGCGTGCATGAGGTGCCGGAGCGCGAGCGTCAGGCCAAGGGCATGCCCGTCAACAACCTGATCGACATCGGGGCGAACGAGCGCATCACCGCCGTCTTCGTGCGTCCGGAAACGGAGACCGAAGCGCGCTACATGCTGATGGTCACGAAGAACGGATACATAAAGAAGACGGCGCTCGCCGAGTATGCGAACGTCCGCCGCAACGGCTTGATCGCGATCAACCTCCAGGAAGGCGACGAGCTGGACTGGGTCACCCCGACGACCGGCTCCGACGAGATCCTCATCGCGACCGAGCTTGGCAAGGCAATCCGTTTCAGCGAGACAGAGGTCCGGGCCATGGGCCGCGACACACAGGGCGTGATCGGCATCAAGCTTGGCAAGGGCGACGCGGTCGCGGGCATGGCGACGGCTGTGCCCGGTGGAGACCTGCTCGTCATCACGCAGCGCGGCTATGGCAAGCGGACGCCGGTCTCCGAGTATCCGATGCACCACCGCGCAGGGCAGGGTGTCTTCACGCTCAAGATCACCGATCGCGTCGGCAAGCTGGTGGCAATGCGGGTCGTTAGCGATCCCGAGGAAGAGGTGCTCGTGATCAGCGCCAGCGGTATGGTGCTTCGCACACAGGTGGGTGCGATCTCTCAAATCGGGCGCCAGACACAAGGCGTGATCGTGATGCGCATCGCCCCCGAGGACCAAATCGTGGCGATCGCGCCAGTGGCGGCAATCGAAGAAGAGGTCGACTCAAAGGAGTAACTCCGTGACCACGATCGGCTGGATCGGCGTGTGGCTGCTTGTGGTCTGCGCCGTGGCTGTCGTCGTCGAGGGCGTGGTGGCCGCCCTGTGGGGTCTAGGTGTGGCAAAGCGCACTCGCGCGCTGTCGGAGCGCCTCGAGACCGAGCGAGGCCTGATCGAGGCGGACGTTCAACGCCTTCGGTCAGCGCTCGAGGAAACCAGGCGGTTGTGGAAGCCGTACCGCCGCGCCTTGCGCTTGCTGAGGCATCCGATCGCGATCGCGCTGTTGCAGTCCTACGTGAGGCGGCGAGCGGTGATCCGATGACCGAGGCCTCCGCCAAGGTCAAGTCATCCGGGGACGGTTTCGCTCACCAGGCTGTAGAGGACGCCGTAGCGCGTGAGCGAGCACGCATCGCGCGAGAGCTTCACGACGGGATCGCGACCGACCTGGCCGGTGCAATCTCGCTTTTCAAGGTCTACATGGAAGGCCGCCGAAGCCAGCCCGACCAGACCCTCAAGAACGTCTTCGAGATCATGGAACGGCTGCTCAAGCACGTCCGAGAAGCACTCGCCGACCTGCGTCCGCCTCCGATCGGACCTGACGGCCTGGCGGGCGACCTGAGACGCCAGGCGGATGAGTTCGCGCGGCTTTACTCGATTCGAGTCGAGCTCTCGAACAGCGGAACAGAGGACCAGCTGACCACGCAGCAGCGCGAGGTGGTCGCCCAGGTGGTGCGCGAGGCCCTGACCAACGTGCGCCGCCACTCGGGATCGTCGATCTGCCGGGTGAAGATGGCGTTTGACGCCCGGCCGTTTCTGATCGAGGTATCCGACGAGGGGCGTGGCTTCCACAGCGGTGGAGGCGCCGGCTACGGCCTGGTCGGGATGCGGGAGCGGGCCGCAGGTGTGGGAGGAAGGCTGGAGGTGGTGAGCACCGAAGGTCGAGGCACCACGGTCTTCTTGTTCGGACCGGCCTAGCTCCAGGTCATCCGTCTCACCTCTTGTTTCAGAGCCGGAATGACCTGCGTCGTGGCCTCATGTCCTCCAGGGGCAGCGCGAGCTCATCGGTCTCGATGGCCTGCAGCTTGCGAGTGACGGTTGCAACCAGCGCGCGCGCCTTGCTGTCGTCGACCTGGATCGCTCGGGCGATCTCCTGCGTCGAAAGGCCGTAGCTCAAAAGCTGGGCGACCTCGCCCTCGCTTTCGTTGAGACGACCCAGCGGTCCGCGCAAGGCCGCCACCAGCGGCGCCAGCGTCGTGCCGAGGGCGCTGGCGTACGCGACGTCCTCTTCGGTGTACCAATGGTCGCGCCGGCAGCCGAGGACCAACAGGCCGATCGGTCGCTGGCCTACCTCGCCTACTGGCGAGTACAGCAACGCGGGCCAGTCCAGCTCCCAGTCGTATCCCAGCGATGGATTTGGGTTCTCGATCACAGAGTTGATGACCATCGGGCGCTTTTCGTACAGGGCTCGGCGTGCGAGCGGCATCAGCGGCCGGCCCTGGAGGAATCGCCGGGAAACCTCTGAGGCGGCAATCGGCTGGAGCCAGCCGCCGCGGAGGTAACCGAGGACCCAGCGGTCGTGGCAGAGGGAATCTAGGGCCAGTCCCATGCGGCGCCTGGCTTGCTGGAGCTGTGGGAGCTGGCCCATGTCCGGAGGTTAAGTGGGGCTGGAAACCCTGACCTCAGGGCAAGTTCAGCATTTCCTCAAGACACCCTGAACCTGCTAGGTTGCCGGTGGGGTAGGAGGCGTGACCACGAGGTTGCTGGTCGTCGACGATGAGCCACGCACGGCGGAGGTAACCGCCGAGCTGCTGCGCCGCGCGGGCTACGCAGTCGAGATCGCGGTCAGTGGGACCGAGGCGCTCCAGAGCGTTCGTTCCAACTCACCCGACCTGATGCTGCTCGACTACGAGATGCCCGACATGGAAGCGCCAGAGGTCCTTGATTCGCTGCGCTCCGGAGCGGATCGCATCGCGTTTCCGGTCATCATCCTCACCGGCGCGCGCCACGCGCCCGGCGACCAGGTGCTCGGCATCGAGCGTGGCGCGACCGACTACATCGTCAAGGGCACCGACCGGCAGGTGCTGCTGGCGCGGGTGCGCGGAGCGCTGCGCGAGCGCGCCGGCGAGTCGCGCGTCATCGTCAGCGGGCGTTTGCGGATCGACGTGGCGCGCGGCCAGGTGTGGCTGGGTGAGCGTGCCTTGAAGCTCGAACGCCGGCCGCTGTTGATGCTGCAGCTGCTGGCCGGCCGGCCGGATGAGGTGGTGGGGCGCCCCGAGCTCCTCGAGCGAGTATGGGGCACGAGCTATTCGGGGTTTGAGCACAGTGTCGAGCAGGCGGTGCACGAGATCCGTCGTGCGCTCAAAGAGCCTGGCTGGATCGAGACGGTTCGTGGAATCGGCTACCGGTTCGTCACCCAGCCCTGAGCTGCCGGCGGCGCTGCACCGGCTGCGCTCGACGCTGGCCAGGCTGAAGGCTGAACTGGAGCTGGCGCAAGCCGACGAGACCGCTGCCCCTGTAGACCGGCTGCTGGGCGACCTCAACGAAGCGCTCGTGCTGCTGCGGGCCGTCGAGCAGGCCGCATTCGGCATCGTTTCGGTCCTCGTGGTCGACGACGACGTGAGGCTCGCGGAGCTGACCGCGCGTGGATTGCGACGGCTGGGCTACGACGCGAATTCGGCAGATGCGCTGCGAGACATTCGGCCGCATCAGATGGTGGTGTTTGACCTCAGTCTGGCCGCCCGGCTCGACGAAGAATCGCGGTCTGCATTGAAGGCGGTCCGACCGATAGTGGTCACCGGCGCCACCGATCCAGGCTCACGGGCGCTGGCCGCCGGCCTTGACGCGAGCGACTACCTCGTCAAGCCGGTTGATCTGGAGGACCTGGTGGCGGCAATCCGCCGACGAGCGGTCGGGGCTGACTGAACCGAATCGCCAGCTGCGCGCAGCAGGCGACTGCGAGCAGGACCATGCCGGCCAAAGCGACCCTACCGCCAAAGTCATACAGCCAGAAGTCCGGCGGCGGAGGGCTCTCCAGTGGCCCAATGTAACCGTTGTTCTGGTTTGCGGCAGCACCTACCAACAGAAGGAGCACTCCAATCAAGCCGGGGAGAGCAATTTTCCAGGCCGCTGCTAGTCGCCCGCGCCACGCGAACACGCATGAGATCACGCTGAGTGCGGTCAAGCCCAGCGCGACCACAATCAAAAACAGTGCGGTTTGTGACGGTGGAAAGAGGCAAATGCTGAGAAAGCCGCCGTGTAGAGGGCAGTAGCTGGCAGCTGGTGACATTAGAAAAGCAATCTCCACTGCTGCTGAAAGAAGCAATGCTGCAGCAGCAAGCGCCGGCAGGCCGACAGTTAGCGGGCGGCGCATATCGTGGTCTGCCTACCCTTTTCTATGCCGGAAGTATCGGTGCTGTTCCAGGCTGAACTTCGAAGACGATCCCCTCTTCGAAGGACGAACCGTCGACCTGGAGGCCGAAACAGCCCGGCTCAATCGCGTTTATCCGGCGGGCCCACCGGCGCCCGCTTGCCGAATGTTCTGCTGGCATCTGTATTTCGGGCGAAGGACCGGGCGGAACCGCCACCAATGGCATCCCTTGCGCCGTTGAGTTGCTTACCGCGAATGAGCACGATGTCGGAATAGGCCGGATCAACGATCAGCCGCACCTCCTGGTCCGGATACCAGCCAATGCCCTGACCGGTCAGGTAGACAGGTCCCTCGCCGAACCCAATTGGCACGAACGAACCCTTGGGCGCCTTGGACCCGGACGCTGGGCGCGAAACTGGACAAAGTCCGTCTGAAATCACCGTCGGAAGTGCCATTGGGCGCTGGTGCAGCGAGTCGTAGGTCGCCGGCCGGCTGCTCGGTGATGGAGAGGCTCCCTGAACTGATGGGCTACACGAGGCAAGCATCAAGACAAGGACCGCGATGCCTGGTCTGATCAACGCATACGAGTTCAGTGCGTTGCCCCTCCCACGCTGCCACAGCCTAGGAGGTAGCGATGGATCCGTCAGCCCCGTGAATACCGCCCCGTGGCGGTTGCCGTCGAACAACAATTGGCCTTGATGCCAGCGTACAAGACCCTCCTACATGAACCGAGTTGGGAACAAGCCGGAGCCTCGAGACCCCGGCTGGGAGCCTGAGAGGAACCTAATTCCCCTCACGTGCTCCAAGCCGTCCTTCGTGCATGGTCTATTCAGCGTCCGCGCCGATCAAGGTCAATCAGGGCTCAATGGAGGTCCCAGCAGGGCCATGTCATATTTCGCGAAGAGCGCTCCGATGACCTCTCGATCTGGATGAGCACCCCGCGAAATCGGACCCAACTCCTCATAGAACTTGTGTCCGCCCCCAGGCGTGTACACCACAACGATCTCGCCTGGCTCATCGGTCAGGTTCAGGAAGGCGTGCGGCACTCTTGACGGAAGGTACGCAAAGCCGCCTTCCTCGAGCTGGAAGATCTCGTCTCCAATCCTGATTTTGTACCGTCCTTTCAAAACGTGGATCGTTTCTTCCTGATTGTGGTGAACGTGTAGAGGAGGACCGCCATGCGGCGCCACCTCGACGATGAAGTAGTCGAATGCTCCGCCGGTATCCTCGCCCGTGACCTTAAAGATCAGATCGCGACCTGGGCCGGATTGGAGACGCAAGCCCTCCCCCGCGGCTAGAACCTTGTGTTGGCTCGTTGTAACTTTCATCTCTTCCTCCTTACCGGTGAGTAGTTAGGAGCCAGACTATATGGTCCCTAGCGACATGTCAAGGCCCTTATAATTAGGCGCCAAACCGATGGAGATGCCCATCCGTGTCAGCCGCGACTTCGCCGCGACATACCCTGACGCCAGCGCCTCCGCGACCGAGTGCACGATGAACCTCGCCCGCACAGGCGACCTCGTTCTCGGGCGGGTCGCCTCGGCGCTGCAGCCGCTGGAAGTCAGTCCGGCCGGCGGGTTGGTGTTGGGCATCCTCAAAGATGCTGGCAAGGCATGCCCGCCGAACTACATCAGTGAGCGGCTGATCGTGACTCGGGCCACCGTGACCGGTGTGCTCGACACGCTGGTCAAGCGCGGTCTGGTGCGTCGGGAGCCGCATCCGACGGATCGGCGGATGGTGCTAGT
>JBGPYE010000106.1:0-6205 GCA_041493095.1 Candidatus Dormibacteraceae bacterium | reverse complement strand
GGCTCTCGTCGGCAAGCACGACTGGACCAGCTACTGCTCGGCCTCAGAGCCACCCGACGGGCGGGTGCGCGAAATGCGGTCCGCCCGCGTTTTGCGGCGCGGCGATGTGGTCGAGCTCGAGCTGGTCGCCGAGGGCTTCCTGCGCGGGCTGGCAAGGAGCATCGCGGGCGCGCTGGCCGAAGTCGGCCGCGGCCGGCGACCGTCTGAGTGGGTGGGAGAGGTCCTCGAGGCGCGCGATCGTCGCCAGGCGGCGCGCACGGCCCCCGCGGGGGGCCTGACATTGATGGAAGTGATTTACTAGGTAACCCCAAAACAAAGAATGAGCAAGCAGAAGACGTGGACGGCGAAAGCCGCGGACTTAAAGAGCGAATGGTTTGTGGTCGATGCCACGGACCAGGTGCTCGGCCGCCTCGCCTCATGCGTGGCCAAGGTCCTGCGCGGCAAGCACAAGTCGACCTTCACGCCCCACATGAACAGCGGTGACCACGTGGTGGTGATCAACGCCGCGAAGATCAAGGTGACGGGCGCCAAGCTCGGCGACAAGAAGTACACGCGCTACAGCGGTTACCCAGGCGGCCTGCGGACGCGCTCCCTGCAGCGCGCGCAGGAGATCGACCCGACCTTCCCGCTCACCAACGCAGTGAAGGGAATGCTGCAGCACAACACACTCGGTGCGGATATGCTCACCCGACTTCGCGTCTACGCCGGTGCCGAGCATGGGCACCAAGCACAGAAGCCGAAGGCCCTGGCCTTCGACGAGAAGGGAGACCTGAAGATTGGCTGACACATTCCTCCGAGGCACCGGCCGCCGCAAGAACGCTGTCGCGCGGGTGCGCATCCAGCCCGGCGAGGGACGCGTCGTCATCAACGACAAGGACACCCTTGCCTACCTGGGCCGGAGGGTCCTCGAGATGGCGGCCCTGGCCCCCTTGCGAATCACCAACACCCAGCGCAAGTTCGACATCACGGTCAAGGTCGTCGGTGGCGGCACCAGTGGCCAGGCGGGCGCGATCTCGCACGGCATCGCCCGAGCGTTGATCAAGTTCGACCCAGACTTTCGACCCGCCCTCAAGAAGGCCGGCCTGCTGACCCGCGACGCGCGAATGAAGGAGCGTAAGAAGTACGGACTGAAGAGGGCCCGGAAAGCTCCTCAGTACACAAAGCGCTAGAGCTGGACTCACCGTCCCGCCGGCTCACCTGGCCCGATTGCCGGAACACCCGCGACCTCGGCGGCCTTCCCGCCCGCCGCGGAATCACGCGATCCGGAGTCCTCATCCGCTCGGACAACGTGGCGAGCCTGACTCTCGAGGGAAGGCAGGCGATGATCGACTACGGCATCACGACCGTGATCGACCTGCGGGCCGAATCGGAGGTAATGGGTTCGCCCGGCTCGCCCTTCTCGACTTTCCAGAGCAGCAGTCCGATCACTCCACGACAGCCAGAGGCCGAAATCAGCAGCCCCGTCTACCGGCATCTGGCGCTGGTCGACGACGCGACCGTGCCGTTCCTCAACGAAGCCGCAACGATGCCCGATCGGTACAGGTTGATGCTCGACCGATGCCAGGCTCCGCTCGGAGCGATTTTCAACGCGATCGCCCAAGCCGAAGGACCGGTCCTGTTTCACTGCTTCGCCGGCAAGGACAGGACGGGCCTCGTCGCCGCGATGATGCTTTCACTTGCCGACGTCGATCCCGAGGCGATTGGAGCCGACTACGCCGAGACCGACGCCCAGCTCGCGACTCGCTACGAGGAATGGCTGGCGAAGGCCACGCCGGAACGGCTGGAGGAGATGCGAGACGAGCTCCGCTGCCCACCGGAGTGGATGCTGGGCACGCTGGAATACGCGGCCCAGACTTGGGGCGGGGTAGAGTCGTACCTCGAAGCCGCGGGCGTTACGCCGGCCGACATCGACCGACTGAGCGCGAAGCTCTCCTAGGTCTTCGTCCTCGCCGCGGGTTTGAATCCCATCACGGCTTCCGTGAACAGGCGTGTCGCGAGCCGGCTCCTGGGCTCGCCTGTACGGGAGGCCAGCTTGGTGAGCTGGTCGACGACCTTGGGCTCGACGTTGAGTCTGTAGAGCTGCTTGACGACGGGCGCTTTTTCCTTCATCGATTCAGATCTCCGAGAGTTTGGTTGGTTGGGGGTTTGAGTTTCGGGCCGCGGTAGGCTGACGCCAACCCAGCCTGTTAAGGACGCCGCGCTTGCCTCGCACGGAGCTAACGGGACATCCGATACACGCATCGGACTGTCCAATGAGGGTTTGCTCGCGCGACGAAAGACGTATCGGACTGTCGGATGCGGGTTTGCCACCTGCCAAGGACGAAGACTTAACCCGCTGCGGTCTCGGCCCCCTCTCGAGCCGGGTCCACCGCGTGGCCGCCCGGCGGTTCGGCGTACATCGCCTCGATTTGCGGTTCGTACTTGCTGTGGATCACGCGGCGCTTGAGCTTCATCGTCGGCGTCAGCTCCTCAGACTCGGGCGACCACTCGTTCCCGAGGATGGTGAACCGCTTGAACTGCTCCACGCGTGAGACGTGGGTGTTCGCCTGGGTCAGGGCGCGCCGGACCTCATCCACGACGGCAGGGTGCTCGGCAAGCTCCGACAGCGACGCGGGTGGAATGCCGTGCGCTTTGGCCCATGCAGGCGCGACCTGCGGGTCGAGCACGAGCAGCACCGAGATGAATTTCCGAGCGTCTCCAATCGCGACTGCCTGGCCGATGATCGGGCTTGACTTCGCCAGCGCCTCCAGGTTCAAGGGCGAGATGTTCTTCCCCGCCGAGTTGATGATCAGCTCCTTCTTTCGGTCGACGATCCGGAACTGCCCGTCTGCGTCGAGCTGGCCGATGTCGCCGCTGTGCACCCAACCGTCAGAGTCGATCGTCTCCGCGGTCTTCTCCGGGTCTCTGTAGTAGCCGACCATCACGTTTCCGCCGCGGACGAGGATCTCGCCGTCCTCTCCGAGCTTTACCTCGACGCCCGCGAGCGCCTTGCCGATCGAAGGTGCCTTGTGCTCTTCGTGCGGCACCGCCGTGGCCGGGCCTGTGAGCTCGCTCATGCCCCAGACCTCGTACAGAGGCATGCCCAACGTCGCCCAGAACTCGTGGACCTCGGGCCTGCACGGCGCGGTGCTTGTGACGGCCAGGTGGCAACGGTCGAGGCCGATCTTGGAGCGAAGCAAACCGAACAATGGCTGCGCGCGCTCGACCCCGGCCGCCAGCGGCTCCGGGACCGGCTGGCCGTCTCGACGCAGGCGGTACGCAGTCACCGCTGCAGAGAGCGCACCCTGCGCCATCTGTCGCTTTGCCTCGTCAGGCTCCGCGGCGATGCCCGCCTGCAGCCCGGCCATCAGCTTCTCCCAAACCCGCGGCACTCCCACGAACGCGGTCGGCCGCGCTTCGATCAGGTAGGGCAGCAGCTCATTTGGATCGGGGCACAGGTACACCTCATGGCCGTTGTAGATGGCGCCCCATTGCGACGTGAAGCGCTCGGCCACGTGCGCCAGCGGGAGGTAGCTCAGCAGCGTCTCGTTGTGGAGGTCGAGGACTCGGCGCGCCGACTCGAGCGTCCAGGCGACGTTGTTGTGCGAGTACATAACGCCTTTCGGTGGTCCGGTCGTGCCTGACGTGTAGATCAGGCTGACCGTGTCCTCCGGCCCGACCGCTTTCCACGTCGCTTCGAAGTCAGCCGGCGACTGCGCATACATCTCGCGTCCCTTCGCCACCAGCGAATCCCACGTCTCGACGCCGGCAGGCGCCGAGCCGCGGATCAGCACCAGGTGCTGCAGGTGGGGAGTGGAGGCGCGGATGGCGAGGAACTTCTCGAGAAACGCTTCGTCCTCGACGAAGGCGACCGTCGCCTCGGAATGGTTGGCGACGTACTCCACCTGCTCTGGCGCAAGCGTGTTGTAGACGCTGATCGCCGTGCCGCCGGCGTGCACGATGCCCAGGTCGGCGATCACGTGCGCCGGGATGTTGCGGGCCATGATCAGGCCAAACTGCCCAGGCCCAAAGCCCATCGAGCGCAGCGCCAGCGTGATCGCCGCCACCTCGTCCCGGTAGCCCTTCCAGGTCAGGGAGCGCCACGCCCCGTCCTCTTTCCAGTGGAGCGCCGGCTGGTCGCCACCCTTAACGACCGCGTCCGCGAACAGGGTGCACACCGTCTTGCCGGACACCATCTTGTCGATTGCGTTCCGCTCGGCGATCACGTCCATGGCTGGGAATACACTACTCGCTGGTGGGGCGCGCTTGATCTACGTGAGATCGCGCAGGTCGATCGTGACGCTGGGGGCTGCCGGGCTTGCCAGCGCGCTCGCCTTTGCCGTCCTCGCGGCGGTCGCCATGGAGCTTCCCGCCGGGTGGGTCGCCGCCCTTGCGCTGGCAGGCGGATCGCTGGGTGGCCTTCTCCTCGCCGCGTGGGCGGGCTGGAAGGTGAAGACCTGGCCCTCGGGCAAGCTCGGGTTCTTCCGCGACCGCCTGGTCGTGATCATGGGCCGGCACGAGATGCGCGCCGTGTGGGCCGCCATGGAGACGGTAACCCTTTCGAAGCCCGATTCCTGGCCTCACGTGAAGCTGACCGATCGGCTGACCATCAATCTCAAGAACGAGCCGGCGCTCGCCTTCAAGCCGGCTCACTTCGGGCTGGCGCCGGCCGCCTGCCGCGACCTCATACTCCGGCTCCGGGACGATTCCAGGCTCCGCGCCCGCCTCCCTGAGTTCGACTCCGCTCGCGACCTGGCGATCTCGCCCATCGTCGCCGGAGAGCTGATCGAACCCCGGCTCTAACCCTGGGGCGAGGCATCATGATCGCTTCGGTGAAAGGTCTCCTGGGTCGTGACTTCCTGGACATCGCAGACCTCGATGCGCGCGAGCTGCGGCAGGTGCTCGACCTCGCCCATACGATCAAGAAGGCGCAGCGCTGGCCGGGCAGGCCTCTCGAGGGCCGGCACATCGCCATGCTCTTCCAGAAGCCTTCCCACCGCACCAGGGTGTCCTTCGAGGTTGGCATTGCGAGGCTTGGCGGACACGCCACCACCCTCTCCGAGCAGGACGTGCAGCTGGGCGTCAGGGAAACCGTCGGCGACGCCGCGCGCGTGCTGGATCGATATGTGGACGGAATCGTCGCTCGCCTGCGCAGCCACGAGGATCTGCTGCAGCTCGCCGCGTCATCCGCCAAGCCTGTCATCAACGCCCTCACCGACCGTTCGCATCCCTGCCAGGTCCTCGCGGACCTCCTCACTCTCGAAGAGGTGAAGGGTGACCTGTCGAAGCAGCACCTCGTCTACATCGGTGACGGGAACAACATCGCGGCCTCGCTGATCGAGGCTTCGGCTCTGACCGGCCTTGCCCTCACGGTCATCTCGCCGCCCGGCTACCAGCCCAATGCTGATTTGGTGGAGCGCGCGCGTAGCATCAGCACGGCCAACTTTCAGGTCACGTTGACAAGCGAGATAGCAGCACTGGACGACGCAACAGGAATCTACACAGACGTATGGGCATCGATGGGACACGAAAGCGAGATGGGAGCCAGGCGTAAGGCTTTTGCGCCGTACCAGGTCAACCAGGCGGTGATGGAATCCGCGCCCGGGGCTGTCTTCATGCACTGCCTCCCGGCGCACCGCGGTGAGGAGGTGACCGACGAGGTCATCGACGGCCCGCGCTCAGTGGTGTTCGATCAGGCCGGCAACCGTCTCTACGCCCAGATGGCGCTGATGACTGAGCTGCTCGGGGGCGAAAAATAGTGCAGCAGTTCTTTCAGCAGCTGGGCGATGTCATCCGCCACCTGGGGGTGGTCGAGGTGATCGACGTGGCGGTGGTCGCCTTCGTCCTGTACCAGCTGCTCCGCCTGCTCCGCGGCACGCAGGGCACGCAGATCCTGGTAGGCCTCATCCTGCTGGCGGTCACGGGCGTGCTCGCCACCCAGTTGAACCTGATCCTTCTGTCGTGGCTGTTCAAGAACGCCACGTCCTTCATCATCATCGCGGTCATCGTCATGTTCCAGCCGGAGCTGCGCCGGGCGCTCGACCAGCTGGGCCGCATCGGGCACATCGGCCGCCCGCTTTCTGGCTACAACACACGCCTCTACAGCCAGGCCATCTCAGAGGCCATTCGCGCCGCGGAGCGCTTGAGCAACAAGAAGACGGGGGCGTTGATCGCGTTCGAGCGCGACGTCGGGCTTGAGGATTACGCCGCGACCGGCGTCCGCATC
>JBGPYE010000020.1:0-10664 GCA_041493095.1 Candidatus Dormibacteraceae bacterium | reverse complement strand
GGACTCCCCGCGCCTGGTCAAGCTCCTCAGCAACTCGAAGCGCCCGGTGCAGCTGCTGTTCGCCGGCAAGTCGCACCCTGCGGACGAGCCCGGCAAGGAAATCGTCGCGCGCATCGTCGGGCTTGCACGCGAACAACCGCGTGTCGTCTTCCTCAAGGACTACGACATCGAGCTCGCCGGCTACCTGGTACACGGCGCCGACGTGTGGCTCAACAACCCGCGCCGCTTCCTCGAGGCCAGCGGCACGAGCGGTATGAAGGCCGGGGCCAACGGAGGGTTGAACGTGAGCATCCTCGACGGTTGGTGGGACGAGGCGTATCGACCTGAGCTCGGCTGGGCGATCCCGTCCGCCGCCACGCTGGAACAACCCGAGGTCGACGACCGCGCCGAAGCGGAGAACCTCTATCGCCTGCTGGAGCGCGAGGTCCTGCCGGTGTTCTTCGACCGCGACAAGGACGGGGTCCCGCAGCAGTGGGTGGAGATGATGCGGGCCTCGATCCGCCACACCGCGACGACGTTCGCCGCGCGGCGCATGGTGATCGACTACTTCAACCTCGCGTACGCGCCGGGCGCCCGCCGGGTCGAGCAGCTGCGGCTGCTACCTGACTGGGGCGGCTAAGCCAAGGGGGCGACCCCCCACCCCAGCCCTCCCCCTGCGGGGGAGGGAGCGCTCTAATCTGCTAACGCGGCTACTCCCCGGCGTTCGCGGCGTGAGGTGATCGCCGACAGGTACAGCTGCACGTACCGGTGCGCTGACCGCGACCATGACACGTCCTCCGTCATCGCCCGCTTAACCAGCCACGCCCACAGCGATGGGTGTCTGAACGTTTCCGCCGCCCGCACGACCCCGGCGAAAAACTGCCAGGCGTCGTAGGCCTCGAAGGTGAACCCGTTGCCTGTTGCGGCCACCGGGTCGTAGTCCCTGATCGTGTCCGCCAGCCCGCCGGTCTCGCGCACGACCGGGATCGTGCCGTAGCGCAAGGCGATGAGCTGCGCCAGGCCGCACGGCTCGAAGCGCGACGGCATCCACAGCATGTCGGCGCCCGCATAGGTGCGCTGGGCCAGCGCGGCGTCGAAGCCGATGTTGACGGAAACCTGGTGGGGCAGCTGGCCCGACCAGCGGCGGAACATGTCCTCGTAACGCCGGTCCCCAGTTCCGATGACCACGACCTGCAGGCCGAGGTGCAGCAGTTGGGCCATCGACTGCTCGACGAGGTCGAGGCCTTTCACGTCGTAGAACCGCGACACGATCGCGCACAGCGGCTTGTTGACGTTGTCCAGGCCGAGCTCAGACCGAAGGTCGGCACGGCACAGCGCCTTGGCCTCGGGAGCTTCAGCCGAATAGTGGTGCGCGATGTTCGTGTCGCGCATTGGGTCGAAGATCTCGTAGTCGATCCCGTTGACCACGCCGTGCAGCTTGTGCGAGTTGCGGCGCAGCAGCTCGTCGAGCCCTTCGCCGTACTCCGCAGTCTGGATCTCCGCGGCATAGCGCTCGCTGACCGTGTTCACGACGTCGGCAAAATGAATTCCGCGCCCCAACAGGTTGACCACGTTGTCCAGGCCGGGGATGCCGACCTGGATCAAGCCCCACTCCTCGAGACCCGCCAGCACGAGCGCGCCGAATCCGAAAACGCCCTGGGCGGCGAGGTTATGGATGGTGAGGTTGGTAGAGATCTCGGCGTACGGGCCCTGCGTGTACACGCGATCCAACAGGTTCGGTACGAGCGCCGCATACCAGTCGTGTATGTGGATGACGTCGGGGACGAACTCGAGCGCCGGCAGCATCTCCAACAGCGCGCGCGAGAAGAACACCGATCGCGCGTCGTCGTCACCGAAACCGAACATGCCGTCGCGGTCGTAAAGCGGCGGGCAGTCGATGAAGTACACGACGATGTCGCCGAGGCGGCCTTCATAGATCGTCGCCGGCATCTTCTGCGCGCCGAGGGGGACCTGCAGATCGGTAACGACCGGACGAAGGTTGTAGTGGGCGATGTCGACCTGGCGGTATCGCGGCAGCACGACCCTCACGTCATGGCCTGCGCGGCGCAGCTCCTTCGAGAGCGACGCGGCGACGTCGGCCACGCCTCCGAGCTTGGCGAACGGGGCGAGCTCGGCCGTCGCCACGAGCACCTTCAGATGTTGGGAATGCGCAATCTCTGTCGCCGCCGACGGGCCCGGGACGCGAACGCCCAGCGAGCCGGAGGGCGGCACCTCCTCGATGTCGTGCCCTTCGCGGCTCACGACCAGCGCCATCTCCACCGTGTCGCCCGGTCGCTTGCCGAGCACCTTGAAGGGGATCGAGACGAAAAACGGATCGGTGATCTCCCACGTGGTTTCGGTCACGGCCCGTGTTTGCGGCTCCACGATCCTGGCCACGGTCACCGAGCCTCCTTGAGAGCGGGGAACGATCCTGACCACGTAGGCCGGCTCGAAACCGAGATCCGCCATCGCCGACGGCGCCAGCGGCAGCTCCATGTCGCTCGCCCCGTCTCCGGCCGGCGAGCCGGAGCAGTAGAGCCAGAAGTCGACGTGCTGCGCCTCGAGCTCGGCGGGCGAACGCGGCGTGTCGATTCGTAAATAGATCTGCTCGTCGTCGTTGCCGTAAAGGACGCGCTCGACCACTCCTGCCGGGCGGTGCAGCGCGCCGAAGCCCGATCCCACCAGGTAAGACCCGGCACGGCTCCATTCCGGGTCGTCACGTGATGTGGGACAGATTGTTGCGGCCGGCACGCCGCGCTCAGGCGTTGGCGCCTGCTTGATGATCGGCTGGAAAAGACGTGCGGGCGCCCGCGAGCCCATCAGCTTGTAGACGTTGCGCAGGTGCAGCCGGAACTGGTTGTCCCAGATCTGGTCCATGCCGGAGTCGTGTTTGCGGCTGAACCACCAGAACCAGTCGCTGCCCTCGGTGATGAGGATCTCCCGCCACGCGAGCGCCGCCTGGTCCGACTCCTTTGGTCGCTGGAGCAGCTGGTCCTCCAACCACGCGCGAGTTTCGGCGAGCAGGTCCCACGCGATGTTGTGCTCCGGGTCACCGATCCACGTGTCGAGGCTCGCGCCGATCCAGCTGCCCGTGTGCAGGTGGTGCAGCTGCTGCTCGGGTGGATGCTGCTCGAGGAAGTCGGCGACGGTGGTCGTCACGATGTCCTGGCTCGACTCGAGCTCCGTGTACAGCGCGTTGAGGAAGTCGTGCCCGTCGCGCGGGTAGAACTCCCAGGCGTTCTCGCCGTCGAGCGCGATTACGACTAAAGAGTCGCGCTCGCCCTGCTGCTCGCCAATCCGCTTGAGCCGCCCCGTGAGCGCACGCGCGGCGTCAATCGAGGACATGCGCTGGTAGTCAAAGCCGATCGCGTTCGAAAGCTGAGAGTCGCGGAACACGATGGACACGGTCTGGCCATCCCGGTCGAGGCGCCTTGGGCGGTACAGCTGCTCGTCGCGCGAAAAGGGCTCTTCCAGCGAGCGAGCGAGCACCTCCTCGTCGCTGATCATCCAGTCGAGCTTGGCGCCGGTGGCGAGCCCGATCACGCTCTCGCCCACCGCCATCTCTGAGGGCCACATTCCCTTCGGCCTTCGGCCGAGCAGCCGCTCGAAGAGCCCGAGGCCGAGCGAGATCTGACGCTCGGCGTCCTCGCGGTGCGAGAAGTGGTGTTCAGGCAGCTGAATCTGCGGATTCGCGATGCGCGCCGAGTCGACGTGGCAGAGGAGAGGCAGGATCGGGTGGTAGTAAGGGGAAAAGGTGATCTCGGCCTGCCCGCGGTCCGCCAGCTCGCGGTACTTCGGGATGACCTTCTGCATGATCTCCATCTGCGCCTGGAACAGCGGCGCCTTGTCGAGCTCGGAGAAGTCGCGGTCCTTGCGCTTCAGCTCGGCGAGGCGCGGGTCGGACTCGACCCAGACCGGGTCGCACCAGGCGAGGTTGAACCACACCTGGAGGTCGCGAATGTCGCTCATCGTGAACTGCGCGTCAACCGGCCGCGACGCGAGCTCGAGGTAGCGCGGAGATTGCTGGACCCGCAGCGCTTTGGGTGACTCTCGCATCCAGCGCAGCAGGAAGTCGCGCTCCTCCACCGAGAGCTCGCCGGCGTCGCGGCGGCTCAGGTTGAGGAAGAGGTCGACCGACCCTTCTTTGCCGTAGTCCTCGATCTGGGCGAGTAACGAAGGGACGAGGTTGAAGGTCGCGCGGATCTTCGGATACCCGTCCAGCAAGGCCGGCATCTTGTAGTAATCCTTGGACGACCGAAGCCGGACCCACGGCAGCAGGTACGTGCTGGTCAGGTCGTCCTTGTAGTACGGCTGATGCATGTGCCAGACGAAGGCGACGTGGATGGGCTTCATGTGCTTACGACAATCCTTTCAAGTTGGCTGGGGCGTTATTTTGCGTATTCGTCAAGGGCGCGGATGAAGTTTAAGTAGACGCGCTGCTGCTCTCGGATGATTCCGGCTGCGCCGAGCTCCCACCACTCGTCGGGTGTGAAGTAAGCGCTGACGTCCGCCGCCGGCCCCGACCGGCCGAACCACTGGATGAGGTGCAGGTTGTCGGACTGGAGCAGCCACCTCGCAATCTCGATCAGCCTCGGGTCGCCCGTGAGCCTTGCCTTCGAGTAGGCGTGGTGCATCAGTCGGAAGAGACCGTGCTGGGCTGGATTGCCGAGAAAGAATTCCATGCCGCCCTCGCCCGCCCACGTCGTCCCGTACTCGTTGACCGAGATCTCATATCGGGGTTCGTCGAGCTCGGCGATCGCCTCCGACGGCAGCATCATGCGCACCTTTTGTTTCTTGAGCTGCGAGTTCAAGGCTCGCACGAACGCGAAGATGCCCGTGTCCTTGCGGTGGTGCTCGCCAAACGTTTCGAAGTCCCACCCAAGGGTGACCACGTCACCCCAGCAGTCGCGCAGCCAGCCCGCATACGTTTCGGGCTTCAGCGGCCACATGCTCCAGCTGCTGTTAGAGAAGCGGTAGCCGACGTCGTCGGAGAGGTCGTGATGGCGCGCGAGCAGCGCCAGGTTCTGTCCGGGGTAGCGAAACACGTGCGCCGGATCCTGCCAGGCCAGCTGCCACGCGCGCCCTTCCATGAACGCGCCGGTGAAGCCGCACTGCTGAAGGGCGAAGTACACGTCGTTCGACATGAACATCTCGGTGGTGTCGGTCACCGTGACGGGCTTCTGGAACAGGTCCTCGAGGCGGCGCTTCGCCCACAGCATCGATTCCTTGAACTCGACGATGTCCACATAGAAGAGCCACGAGTGGTATGGCTCCACGCATACGACCTCGACGTTTGGGCTCGCGCAGAGGCGCTTGAAGGAATCGAACACCCTGCCGCCCCATTGTTCCGCCTGCACGAGAAACGAGTTGCTGAATCCGATCGACATCCGCCAGCCGTGCCGGGTGAGGTCGCGAAACATCGCAGTCGCCGGCAGGTACGCGTACTGCGCGACCTGGTCGAAATAGCGGCGATCCATCGCCTCGTCGAATAGAAAAGCGGCGAGATCATCCGGCTGCGTCCCGGCCGGGATGACCTGCGCCGGGAGCTTCAACCGCCTTGGCTGATGGACCACTGTGTAGACGACGAGGTTCTCAGCCAACTTTGGAGCCGACCTTTCGCAATGGCGCCGCCGGCGAAGGTCGCACCGCCTGCTGGGCGGCGGCGAACTCGACCCGCAGCAGCAGCTGCTGGATCACCTTCTCCCAGATGTACTCGCGTGCGGTGGTCCGGCCTCGCCTGCGCATCGACGCGGCCAGCTTAGGGCGCTCTTTCAGCAGCGAGAGCTCGGTGACCAGCTCGACGGGATCATTCGTTTCGAGGACCAACGCGTTGCGGTACGCCTCGGCGTAGTCCTCGCCCGTCGAGCCCGTCACCGCCAGCCCGCCCGCAGCCATCACCTCGAGGCCGACCAGGCCGAACGGTTCGTGGCCCGAGTTGGCGAGCACCGCATCGCACGCGGAGTAGATCACCGCGAGCAGCCCGTCGCTGACAAAGCTCGTGAAGTTGACCACGTCGGCGTCGCGGTGCTCTCGCAGCACCGACGCCAACCCTGCCGCGTCGGCGGGCGCATTCGCATCGAGAACGGCCAGGCCCTGGTGGCGAGCGTGGTCGATGACCTCGCCGCCATGCGGCTCGCGGCCGCCGCGCATCAAGAGCCTCACCCGACTTCCGTGGCGTTTTAGATAGGCCGCTGCCGACACGGCCATGAGCCAGCGCTTGTCCGGATCGAAGCGACCGATCTTGAAGCAGAAGTGGTCTGCGGCCGCCGCCGTCCTGAGCTCGGCGACCGCCACCGGGTCCGCGTCAGCGATCGACGCGCGCGGAATGCCGTTCGGGATGACGATTGGGTTCTGGCCCGAGTCCCACATCTTGAATTTCATGTATCGGCTCACCGTCGTGAGGGTCGTGGCAGAGGCGAGCGAGGCCCAATCGATGCGATGGAAGCCGAACGTGTTGTTGGCATTCCACAGCATGACCACGCGGTCGCGTAGGCCGCGGAGGTAGAGGCTGTTGGAGATCAGGCTCATCGACCACGACGTGTGCCACTCCTCGCCAAGCAGGACCACGTTCTTACCGGCGCCGACGGCGGGGGCGATGACGTTGTCGATCAAGCTCGGCGGCAGGCTCACGTTCCAGTCGCGGATCTTGCCTTCCTCGCCGTCGTATACGCCGCCGCGATGCTGCGTTGAGATCCACTGGCACCAGCGGTGGTAGTGAAGCTTGCCCGCCTCCTGCGTTTCCTCGGCGGGCAGGTCGGGATCCCCACAGAAGTAGAGGTGCGTGTCGTAGCCGATGTGTGCGAGGGATCGCGACAGGCCCTTGACGCGCACTCCAAGACCGCCCGCCTGGCTGTATTGGTCCGGCCCCTCGAAGCTGAGCAAGACGAAAACCGTCCGGTCCGGGGTGAAGATCAACGTTGCGCCGCGACGAGGGCCAGCGCCTCAGCATGCAACCCCTCGCTTGGCGCGCACAGCAATGTGGTTCGAGTGTCGAGCGAGGCCTGCAGGGGCCCGATGCGATTGCCTTGAAGGTCGGTCGCAACGCCGCCCGCCTCGGCAAGCAGCAGGAGGCTTGCCGCCATGTCGAAGACGCGCACGGGCATTGGAGCGCAGAAGACATCGAACCCACCCGACGCGGTGTGCGCGATCGAGAGGGCCATCGAGCCCAGTATGCGGATCTTGTTCGAGTGCTCCACCAGAGGCTGTGCGAGCTTCAAGGCGCGGGGGCTGCTCTCGAGCCCGAGGATCTGAAATCGCTTGCGATCCTCTCGAGGGATTACTGACAGGAGCGCTCCCCCGCGCCACGCGCCCTGCTTGCGAATCGCGGTCCACGCCTCACCCGTGTTCAGGTTGAGGACGCTGCCGGCGAACGTGTCGTCGATCGTCGGTCCGTCGAGCACCGCCAGCATCAGGCCGAAGACCGGCACGCCCTGCTTCGCGTTGAGGCTGCCGTCTACCGGATCGACCAGGACCAATGGGTAGTCAGCGCCGAAGGTGCGCAGGCCCGACTCCTCGGAGAGAACCGAGAACACCTCACCGCGCCCGGCCACAGTGATGAGCTCGGAGAAGACAACCTCCTCCGCCACGCGGTCCACCTCCATCGTCCTGTCACCCCCCGCGCCGACCTCGAACCGAACGCTTCCGGCCTCGGTGCCCGCGAGCGGAAGCACGGCCTCGCGCACGCCGGCGCCGATGCGCTGGAAAATCTCGAGCCAGTCGCTAGGTTTCAGCGTCGTGGTTCGATTTCGTCAGGCGAGGCCGGAGTCGGTCGACACCTTTCGGCGGCGGCGACGGCGGCGCTCGACGACGATCGTGATGAGGTAAGGCTGCTGCATCGCCCACACGCGCTCGATGAGCTGCGGGACGGGAATGCTGTGCGGACCATCGATGCCCAGCAAGACAAGGGCCTCCGCAACGTGGTCGGGCAGGTCTGTTTTGTCGTGAAGGTTGAGCTGCTCGAGCGTTTCGAGAATGTCGTCGAGCCGGCGCAGACCCTGCCGCCGATTCTGATCGGACCGGTTGAGCACCGCAGAAAGTTTAATGAATGGCGGCTTGTACGAGGGACCGGCTCACCTCGTCCGGACGCTCGAACTGCAGCCAGTGGCCCGCCCCTTCGAGGACTTCGAGCCGGTAGGAGCCCTCGACGTGGTGCGCTGTGGCTTCGACGGCTTGCCTTCCAAGGGCCGGGTCGGCGTCGCCCCAGAGGAGCACGGTCGGCGTCGTGACCTTCACCTCTTGGGCGAGGGCGGCCCATGCCCCGCCGCCGGCGCCGAGGTTCGCCCGGTAGTAGTTGAGGGCCGCGGTCAACCGGCCCGGGCGGCTGAGCGAGCGCACGAAGTGCTCGATTACTGCTGGCGGCACCGCGTGGGGGTTGGGTCCGAGCGAAAACATCGCCCGCAGGCGCCGATGGTCATCATCCGCCAGCACGTGCTCGGCTTTGCCCTCCTGCACGAAAAGGGCGACGTATCGCGAACGCTCGCGCTGGTCCTCGTCCACGCGGCTGGCCTCCGCCAGCGCGGCCGGGTGCGCGACCGAAAGGGCGGTGAGCGACTTCGTCATCTCGGGATGGCGACTGGCGAAGAACCAGGCCACGATGGCGCCCCAGTCGTGTCCGGCAACGTGGGCTTCGGTCCGGCCGAACGCTTTGATGATCCCCGCGACGTCCTCGACGAGGTGACCGATCGCGTACTGCTCCGTTCCATCGGGCGCATCGCTCAAGCCGTATCCGCGAAGGTCGGGGGCGACCGCCAGGCTGCCTGCTTTCGCCAGCGCCTCAACCTGTTTCGACCAGGACTCCGCTCCTTCGGGGAATCCATGGAGAAGGATCACCATGTCGCCGTCGGACGGACCATCCACCATCGTTCGAAAGCGGAGTCCATTCGCGCGAACCATGTGCTGCGAAGCCGTCATTTCACTTTGGAGTTGATGAATTCGACCGCTACGTCGAGCGCCTGGTCGAGAACTGCGAGCAGCCCGTGGCCCTGGCCCTTGAAAACTTCCAGCCGAGCATGTGGAACGAGCTTCACAGCCTCTTTCAAGAGGTCGATACGGGCGAATGGGTCGCGATCGCCGCTCAGAAAGAGGGTCGGACAGCGAATCGATGGCAGATGCTCGGTTCGCAGCTGATCCGTGAAGCCTGGACGGTGAAGCGGATATGAAAAAAGGACGAGGCCACCGAAGTCCGCCTCTATCGCAGCCATGCTCGCGACCCTTCCGCCGAAGGATTGGCCGCCGCCGATCACCTCATGACCTCGACCTGATGTCTTGATGAAGACAGGAACTGCGCGCTCCGCATTTCCTTTGGGCAGATCGACCGCCACAGCATCGATTCCACGTCGCTTGAAGCCCACGACATAGGGCTTCATCGATGCCGCGCTGCCTGATGCTCCATGACCGAGGATGACTCGCATGATGTCTATCGTCGCAAAGTTTTCAACAGGTCGCGCGGCGTCACGATCGACTCACATCGCGAAAATTTTCGGACGCGCCGCAAAAAAAATTGCGCGTTACGCTTGACGTGAGTGGGTGCATTCGAGTATCACAACACTTTGTATGGCGATGCTGCTCGTGGTTGCCACCACAGAGGCGACGGACCCGACGCGAGTCAGCGCACCATTTCGTAAGACCGCCAACGTCTCGGAGTCCTCGTCAGTGAGGCTCTGCGGCGAATCCCTTGGGGTTGTGAAACCTCGGGTCCGTATCACCAGGAGAAGGAGGTAAAGCATGATGGCTAAGAAGAAGGCTGCCAAGAAGACCGCCGCCAAGAAGAAGCCCGCGGCGAAGAAGAAGAAGTAGTTAGTTCTTCTTCAATGGTTTTTTAGTTCGTACTGCGCCGGGTTCTGTGGAGCCCGGCGCTCTTCTTTATCCAGATGCCGCGATGATCGATGCGACCTGCATCGCGACGATGAGGGTCTTGCACGACCGGCTCGATGATGAGCTCGACCATCGGAGGTACACGCAAGAATCAATGCACGAGTCCTCTTCGATGATGCTGCCGTCGGCGTTCGGCACGAAGTGACCCGCCCAACCGCTCGGCGACGGCGCAGTTGATCCCCCTCGCCATATAAAGAAGAGAAGCCCTTGACTTACGAACATCTGTTCGATATGGTCTGGGTGCCTCCACTTCTCTCCTGCGTCTTCCCTGACGAGGCCGCCAAAAGATGCAGGAACTTGATGTAGCGATCAACTCGATTCGGGTCCGTTTCGGCAGCCAGGCGCTGACGAGGGCGGCGGAGCTTCCGCCACCACAGCCCTGGCCCAGCCGGACTCCGATCGATCGCCTGAGCGGGATCGGCGGGCTGCCCCGCGGCCGGCTCACGGTTCTGACCGGTAACGGGACGTGCGGCAAACTCACGCTCGCACTTGCGCTGCTCGCTGGCGCGACGCGCGAGTTCGCGCATGTGATCGTGATCGACCCTCGATCGGGTTTCGATCCGTGGACGCTGCTCCCCTTCTCCCCTGAGCTGGGCGCGCTGACCGTGGTCCGCGCGTCCGCTCCCGATCTTGCAGGTGAGGCCGCCGCCGCGCTGGCCAGGGCCGGAGCCGGCTTCATCCTTTTAATGGGCGAGGTCCCGGAGCACTGGCTGGGACCCATCGAGTCGGCCGCCAACCGCTCAGGGACCGTGCTGATGGGAGTGCTCGACGCGCCCGGGCGGGCGTTTGCGCATGCATCCAGCCTCAGCGTC
>JBGPYE010000055.1:0-7956 GCA_041493095.1 Candidatus Dormibacteraceae bacterium | reverse complement strand
CGCGATCGAGCGATCGGCGGCGGAGCGACGCTGGGTCGAGATTCGCGAGGTCATCGACCACGAGACAGACCGTCCTTGACGGAGTCGAGGCCGTGACCTATGGTTCTGGAACCTTCCAATGGCCGGGCCATTGGACGTTCGCGCCGACTTAGGAGGGGAATGATGGCCAGCACAAACGCTCCGATGGGTGGGGGTCGGACGGCAACCGGTTCCGGCCTGTTCACACGACAGTCTTCCGGCCTTGTCCGGGAGCTGGGCATCCCCGCCGCGACCGCCATCTCGCTGGCGTCGGTCGCGGTCGTAAACACGTTCATCAACTTCAACGCAGGCTTGACCGCCTTCAACCAGGCGGACATGACCTTGCCGCTTTTGCTGGGCGCGGGCATCTGGCTGGTCGCGATGTTCGCCTACAAGTACCTGCTCGAGGCGATCCCTCGCGCCGGCGGCGAGTACGTCTATCTCTCCCGCATCATCTCCCCCGCGCTCGGCGCCATGTTCGGCATCGGCATCTGCATCGCGTTCACCTACATCCTCGCCGCGAACGCGAACTTCACCGCGCAGTACGTCCCCTTCCTGCTCACAGCCTTCGGCGCCGCCTTCGGCAGCTCCGCCATCAGCGACGCAGCGTCCCAGGTCACGAGCACGACAGCGATCGCCGTCATCAGCGTCGGGATGCTGCTGGTCGTGGGCGCAGCTTCATGGGTCTCGCTGCGCCGTCTCGCGCAGGTGATCCTTGCTTTGGTCATCGTCCAGCTGGTCGCGTTCCTGGTCCTGGGCTGGTTGCTGATCACTCACTCGCACAACGACTTCGTGACTGCGTTTGGCGCGTTCAGCGGCCACCCAACCGCATATAACGACATCCTTGCCGCAGCGGCCAAGGACAACATCCCGCTTGGCGTGTCGCTGACCGCATCTCTCATCGTGGTGCCGTTCATGGTCCTGAACTACAACGGCGTCCTGTACTCGTACTACGTAGGCGGCGAGCTCAAGCGCCCGGGCAGGACATACCTCTACGCCTCGGTCATCAGCATCGGCCTGCTGATCGTCGTCTGGGTGGGTGTCTGGCTCCTGATGCTCAATACCGTTGGCCTTGACTTCATGCAGTCGCAGGCCAAGCTCGGCGCCACCGACCCGGCGGCCTATGGCGCAATCACGAGCCTGCAGTCGTCCGCCGGCGGCCTCGGCTACGGCCTGGTCCTGTCGGGCGACCCGATCAGCAAGATCCTGATCGGCATCGCTGTCCCGTCCGCCGAGCTCGCCGTTGACCTGGCCTTCGTCGCGGTCATCACGCGCGTCCTGTTCGCGCTCGCCTTCGACCGGCTCCTTCCGATCGGCCTCGCCAAGATCAGCGAAAGCAGCGCGGTGCCGACGAACGCCATCATCGTGGCGGTGGCCGGCGGAATCGTTTTCGCCCTGCTGGCGGCTTTTCTGAACCTCGCGAACATCGTGGCCAACCTGGCACTGTTCGTCGCTCTCATCATCCTCGCCGGCGGTGTGGCGGCGACCGCGCTTCCCTTCCGGAGACCAGACCTCATTCTGAAGCCAGGCGCGACCGCGCTTCCGCGGGTCGCCGGCATCCCGGTGCCTGCTTTGTGGGGCGCCGCGACATCCGTGCTCGCCCTGATCGTCGTCATCCTGATCATCACGCACCCGGCGGTTTTCGGCGCCTTCAGCGTGTCGTCGGTGGCCACCCTCGTGATCGTCCTCGGCGCAGGGCCGGTCATCTACCTCATCGCCCGCCGGCTCCGGCTGCGACAGTCGTCGATCGACCTTCGACTGGCGATGCGGGAGCTTCCGCCCGAGTAGGCAATCCGGAACTTCATATTCGGTAGCCGCGCCAGGAAGCGGGCCCTCCGCGTCTATTTCGCGACAGACATCCATGGGTCGGACCGGTGCTTCAGAAAGTTCCTTGCGGCGGCCGGTTCGTACGAGGCCGACGTCCTGGTGCTGGGCGGCGACATCGCCGGAAAGGGGCTGGTGCCGATCCGAGCAGACAACGGGAGCCTCACGGCGAAGGTTCGCGGCGAGATGGTCACCGTGCCGCGAGCGGAAGAGGACCGGCTCCGCGCAGAGATCAACCGGTTTGGCTTCTACTCCGAGATCGCCGACCCGCAGGAGATGGAGAGACTGGAAAACGATCCTGCTTATCTGATCCGCGCTTTCGAGCGGGCGATCATCGAGCAGATCGAGGGCTGGTGCAAGCTCGCGGAAGAACGCCTGCCCGCCAGGGTGCGCTGCATCATCACTCCCGGCAACGACGATCCCAAGGCGATCGACCCGGTGCTCAAATCCGCGCCGCGAATCGAGTCACCCGAGGCGGAGCTGGTCGATCTCGGACCGGTGCTGATGGCGAGCTGCGGCGACGTCACGCCGACCCCATGGAATACGGAGCGGGAGTACCCCGAGGAGGAGCTCGGCCGCCGGCTCGAAGCGATCCTCGACCCCGCGCCCCCAGGCAGAAAGGTGGTGGTCAACTTCCACTGCCCGCCCTTTGGCTCGGGGCTCGACTTCGCGGCTGAGCTGGACTCCGAGCTTCGCCCGGTGATCCGTGGCGGCCGGCCCAGCATCATTCCGGTGGGAAGCAAGGCGGTGCGTGATGTGGTCAAGAAATACCAGCCGGTGGTCGGCCTTCACGGGCACATCCACGAGTCCCGCGCGGCGCAGAAGATCGGGACGACGATGTGCCTCAATCCAGGGAGCGACTACTCCGCCGACGTGCTGCGCGGCGCTATCGTGGACTTCGCCGAGGATGGCAGCTACATCGACTTCCTCTTCACCACTGGATAGAACGCCGCTGGAAGATCCCATCGGCGAGGCCCGGCGTCTGGTCGAGGCCGCGACTAAAAAAGGCGTTGTGGTCCGCGCCCTGGGCAGCGTGGCGGTGCACCTGCAGGCTCCGGCCCCCGGTCCGCTTCTGACCCGACCGATCAAGGACATCGACATCGCTACCAGGAGAGGCAGTCGCGCAGCGGTCACGGAGCTGTTGATCGCCGCCGGCTACATCCCCGACGAGATGTTCAATACGCTCCATGGAGCGAGTCGACTTCTCTTCTACGACCCCAACGATCGCAAGCTCGACGTCTTTATCGGAGACTTCTCGATGTGCCACGTGATCCCGATCACGCACCGCCTCGAGCACGATCCACTCACGATCCCGCTGGCCGAGCTGCTTCTGACGAAGCTGCAGATCGTCGAGCTCAACGAGACCGATCAACGTGACATCTACAACCTCACCTATCACCACCAGGTGAGCAGCGAAGACGGATCCGGGATCGAAGGCGATTTCATCGCCAACATGTGCGCGAAGGACTGGGGCCTGTGGCGGACGTCCAAATCCACCATCGAACGGTGCAAGAGCAACCTTGCGGGATACGACCTCGACGCTCAAGCGTCGGGCCTGATCCAAGAGAGGCTCGAAGTTCTCTGGACAAAGATCGAGAACGCGCCGAAGACCGCCAAGTGGCGGCTGCGCAGCCGAGTCGGTGATCGCGTGCGGTGGTACGACGAGCCCGAAGAGAACGCCTCCACGAGATGAAGCTCCTGATGTTCAAAGCTGATGGCGGTCGGAGACTGGGCGTGTTGCGACCTGGTGCAGAGGGCGAGGTCGTCGAGCTCCCAGAGTTTGCTGACCTGGCCGCGCTGATCGATGCAGGCGAGGCAGGCCTCGCTCACGCCCGTTCGACGTTCGCCTCTGCTCGCGCGACCTCACGACGGCTCGCAGACCTGGAGCTGGTCGCGCCGCTGGATCCGCCGCGAGGCAACGTGATCGCCATCGGGCGCAACTATCAAAAGCATGCGGAAGAGACCGCGCATATGCATGGAGGCGAGCTCGGCCCGCCGACCATCTTCACCAAAGCCGTCACCTCACTCACGGATCCTTTCGCGGACATCGTCATCGACCCAGAGGTCAGCGACAAGATCGATTGGGAGGTTGAGCTCGCGGTCGTCATCGGCACTCGAGGCGCCAACATCAAACGCGAGCGAGCGCTCGACCACGTCTTCGGGTACACGGTCATCAACGACGTCACCGCGCGCGATATCCAGAGCGATTGGGGTGGTCAGTGGTTCAAGGGCAAGAGCCTCGACCGGACCAGCCCGACCGGGCCGTGGGTGGTGACGCGCGACGAGGTCGAGGACCCGCAAGCGCTCAACCTGTGGCTTCGCGTCAACGGTGCCGTGAAGCAGGAAAGCAACACCCGCGACATGATCCACCCGGTCGACGCGATCATCGAGTGGGCCTCCAGGGGCATGACGCTAATGCCCGCAGCGATGATCGCGACCGGCACACCGGACGGTGTCGGCTTCGCCCGGACACCACCCGAGTTCCTCAAACCGGGAGACGTGATGGAGACCGAGGTCCAGGGCATCGGGCGGATGCGCAACCGCATCGTCTGAGGCGCTGGTTAAGGTCAGGTAGTGGAACGCCGGCGGCTCGGTAAAAGCGCGCTCACGGTCCCGGTCATCGGAATGGGAACGTGGCGAACGTTCGACACCGATGAGGACCGCCGGCCGCTCGTCGACGCAGCGATCGACTCGGACATCGACCTGTTCGACTCGTCGCCCATGTACGGAAAGGCCGAGGCCACGCTGGCGCGCGCGCTGGCAAGCATACGCGAACGGGTGCAGGTCGCAACGAAGATCTGGACGCCAAGCGCCGCCGAAGGCCAGGCGGAGGCCGATCGCGCACTGGGCCTGTTCGGCCACGTCGACGTCTACCAGGTGCACAACCTGGTCAACGTCCCGGCGCAGCTCGCGCTGCTCGAGCGGTTGAAGGGCGAGGGCAAGGTGCACGCGGTCGGCGCCACCCACTACCAGGAATCCGCGTTTACCGAGATGGCCGCTCTGATGAGGACCAAGCGGCTCGACATGATCCAGATCCCCTACAACCCGCAGCGCCGAACCGCCGAGCGTGAGCTCCTGCCGCTGGCGGAAGAGCTGGGCCTGGGCGTGTTCGTCATGAGCCCGCTGCGGCACGGCATCCTCGACCGCCGTCCGCCGGCCGCGGAGCTCAGGTCGCTGGGCGTGGAAACCTGGGCTCAGGCTGTCCTGAAATGGATAGCAAGCGACCCGCGCGTGAGCACGGTGCTCAGCGCCACGCAGGACCTGGACCACGTGCGGGAAAACGCCCTCGCGGGCAACCCGCCGTTCTTCACGCCCGACCAGCGGGCAAACGTCACACGCATCGCCGAACGCGGCTGAGTACCTTTACCTGATGGCCGCGATCGAAGACCTCACCGGCGTTCTGCCCGCGCTGATCTCACCTCTGCAGGCAGACGGCACGGTGGACGAGGCGGCTGCAGGGCGCCTCGTCGAGCACGTGATCGCAGGTGGAGTCACGGGATTGCTGGCCCTGGGGTCGACCGGAGAGACGGCGTCGCTCGACGAGAAGGCGCGCCGAACGATGCTGTCGACTGTGGTCGCAGCAGCTGCGGGTCGTGTCCCTGTCATCTGCGGAGTGGCGCAGAGTCACCTCGCAGCGGCTCGGATCGAGATGGAGGCCGGCGCGCGCCTCGGCGCAGCGGCGGCGCTGGTCGCTCCACCCTTCTACTACCCGATGGACCAGACGACACTGATCGCCTTCTACCGCCAGCTCGCCAAGGGCAGCCCGCTGCCCATCCTGCTGTACAACATCCCTCAAAACACGAAAGTGGTGGCCGAGCCGGCAACCGTCGCCGCGCTGGCGACCGAGGGAACCATCGCCGGCATCAAGGATTCAAGCCGAGACTTCGAGTACTTCGAGGCGGTCTGCATCGCAACTCGAACGCTGCCGCAATTCCGCATCTTCACCGGCAGCGACAGCATGCTGCTGCCGTCACTGGCGATGGGCGCCGCGGGCACGATCTGCGCGACCGCCAACGTGGCGCCACGCTGGGTCATTCGGGTCTACGACGCGTTCACGCGCGGTGACCTGGTCGCGGCACGCGCGGACCAAGACGCGCTTTTCCAGCTGGCGACGGCGCTGCGGGGAGGTGTCTTTCCGGCCGCGATCAAGTCTGCCTGCCACCTGCTGGGAATCTGCGAGGCGTGGTGCGCCGCGCCGGTCCAGCCGCTGGACGACCAATCGGAAGCCACGCTGCGAGATCGGCTTGAAGCCTGGGGCGTGCTCACGCCCACTGCACCAAAACCTGCATCAAAATAGGCGTAGCATCGGGTCGTGGCGCGAGCGATGCCCAAGCGCGACCGCCTACTGGAAGGCGAAAATCCCGCGTCGATGCGGCCTCAGGACACGAGGCACTGGATCAGCGTCTACCTGGAGATGATCGCCTTCAAAGACGACCTCATGAAGCGGGTCATCGGTAATCTCGCGCGCGTCTCTCGGGCCGCGAAGTTGGACCTGACCGACGACGTCACCCTGATCGCCAACTGGATAGGTACTCGAGGCGCATGAACTTCTGGGTGGAGCGCCAGCTGGAGCTTGAAGATCTCGTGATCGACGCAGACAGCCGGACCATCAACTACCAGGACAAATCGATCACGCTGACGAAGCGAGAGTTCCAGCTCCTGGCAGTGCTGATGAGCCGGCCCGACAAGTACTTCTCGGCCGGGACGCTCCTGGTCGAAGCCTGGCATGACAGCAGGCTTCCCGAGGAATCAATGCGGACCTACATCAGCCGCGTTCGCAAGAAGCTGAAGACGCTCGGCAACGGCGCCGAGGTCGTGAACAAGTCGCGCAAGGGATACGCGCTGGTCTTCGACAACCGCCAGAAGTAGACCCTAAGGGACCGCGATGGTCGCGACCACCTGCTGTTGGAAGTGATGTGGATTCGTGCCGTCGTCGTATGTGCTGATGAAGGTCGAGTAGTCGACTCCTCCGGCGATGTCGTTGCCGAAGTAGTCACCCAGGAACGTGTCCAGCGGGTTGCACCAGCACGAGCGGAAGGGGCTGTTCAGCTGCGGGTCCCAGTTGTGAGCGGTGAGCCTGATGTTGTGGGCCTTCGGAGCAAGGCTCGCCGTGTAGAACTGCACGCTCGCGTGGATGCAGTAGTCGGTCGCTCCATACGGGGGCAGGCTGCCTGAATAGTTGGGGTTCACCTGATCGTGGGCTAGGCCTGCGGCGGCCGCGTCGCCGGTGCCGGCTGCCGGACACGCCAGGCGGCGGTCATAGAAGTTCACGCTGACCGTGCCATCGGACCCGACGGCAAGGTTGGGCTGGAACTCGTCTACGCCGGGATTGCTGTTGTCGTTGACCTGGATCGGAAACGTCCACGTGGCGCCCTGGTCGTACGAAGCAGTCAGCAGGATGTTGCCGAACCCGCTGCTCTTCGACTCATAGGCAACGTAGATCGGGTAGTGGCCGTGGTCAGATAGGTGATTGCCGACAGCAAACGTCTCCTCGATGCCGTCCTCAAAGGTCGTGTTCATGTAGCCGGGCCCGCTGAGTGGCGGTGTGTGCACTCCGGTGGCGACAAAGGACGGACCGATCCAGGTCACGCCGCCGTCCTTCGAGTAGTCCATGAGGACGTCGACGCAACAGGCGCCGTGCGCGGAGACGTAGTTGATGATCGACGTGTAGACGACACCGGCGGGGTCCACATGGGGAAACAGGTACGTGTTGTTATTGGTGGCGCCATTTGAGGTCGGCAGCAGTAGCGGTGCAGTCCAATCGCTGTGCGTGCCGTCCTGGTGTGCAACCGCGGTCTGGACATATGCCTTGCTGCCGTTGCCATTGAAGTTCACGTACATCATGTAGATGCGGTTGTAGTTGGGGTTCGGCGACCCATTGGGCAGCTTCTTGTTGCGGTCGATGGTGATCCACTCTTTGTCGGGCTCCTGGCCGAGGCCGGCGTTGGTAGTGAAGACGTAGTCAGGTTGGCCGTTGTGGGTCGTGATCCAATCACGTGGACCTGTCGCACCGTGCGGGTGCACGGCCACCGCAACCGCTTCGTTGGGGATCGCCCGGTTGGGCTCGTTTCCAACTTCGTATTTCTTGTGGCCGCCCTTGTCATAGAAGAACTG
>JBGPYE010000283.1:0-2211 GCA_041493095.1 Candidatus Dormibacteraceae bacterium | reverse complement strand
TAGGATGTTGTACCCGGCCAGAGGATGCTCCTTCATCTTCTCGAACTCTTCATCGGTGAGCTTTCCGGTTTTCTGCAGGATCGCGTCGGGCACGCCGATCTTTCCGATGTCGTGCAGCTTCCCGCCGCGCTCGAGCCGCAGCCACGCTCCCTGGTCCTGTGGTGCGTACTTCATCTGCCGCGCGATCATCAGCGCGTACTGCGTGACGCGATCGGAGTGACCGCGGGTGTACGGGTCGCGCGCGTCGACCGCGTTGGCCAGAGCTTCGAGGGACGCGATGATGACCTCTTCGCGATCCTTGAAGAGGCGCGCATTGTCGATCGCGACCGCCGCCTGCGCGGCAAGCTCGGTCACCAGGTTGCGGTGGTCGTCGGTGAAGACGTGGCCGACCTGGTAGTTGGCCAGGAACAGAACGCCCTGCGGCTTGCCGCGGAGAGTGATCGGCACGCAGAGCACCGCGCGGGGATTCAATGGGCTGTCGGTCTCGGTCTCATGCTCCATCGCCTGCACCACCGCGGTTCCGGTGCTCATCACGTCGCGACAGATCGCTTCGCCAAGTCCAAGCGCAAGACGTTCAGCGGTGGTCGAGTCGGTGCCGAACCCGCCCTTGAGGACGAGCCTGCCCGAGTCCTCTAGCGCCAGGCACCCGATTTGTGCCGACGAAGCCTTCGCCGCCCCCGCCAGCACCTGCTGCAGCACCTGGTTCAGGTCGAGGGTGGAGGTGGCTGCCTGCAGAGCTTCCTGCAGGTTCTTGAGCTCCCAGATGCTGCGCTGGTTGTTGTCGTACACCTCTGCGTTCCTGACCGCCACGACTCCCTGGTTGCCGAGCGTGGCGAGCACTCGATGGTCATTCGGCGTCCACTCGCGCTTCTTGACGTCGAACACGGACAGCGTCCCCCACAGGTGGCCGTCCTCGAGCATCGGCATGCAGATGGCCGCCAGCAGCCCGTAGGCGACAAGGTCGGGTGGGTTGCGCAGGTCGAAGCTCTCGCTGATGTCGGGAACGGCGGACGACCGGCCGCTGAGCATGACCGAGCCAACGATCCCCTGGCCGTTCTGGAACTCCATCGCATCCACGGCGGACGGGAAGCCGAGCGACATGAGCACCTTCTGATGGCCTTCAGCCGTCGTGCGGGTCAACAGCCCTGCGGTGCTCATCGTCACGCGCACCGCAGTCTCCAGCGTCTTCTGCTCCAGGACCTTTGAGCCCTGCGTCACGGTGGTCAGCGCCTGCGAAACCTCGCCCAACGCGTCGAGCGTCGTGTCGAGCTGGAACGCCTGGCCGGTGACGACCTGCAGGATGCGCGAGTTCTCCAGAACGATGCCGGCCATCGAGCCGAGCTCGTCCAGGGCGGGCAGGTCGCGCTGAGTGAAGCCCACGGCGCCCCTGCGGCCAAGGCAAAGCGCCCCGATCACTCCGCCGTTGCCGTGGATGGGGGTGAGCGCCTCGTTTACCGCTCCGCCCGTTGTCTCAGGCTCGAGCCCGCTGTAGAGGTGCTCATCCACGGTCACCAGGGTGCGCAGCACCGGCTCACCGTCGCGAACCTTCGCCAGCAGTCCTTCGACCTGTGCCGCAGATCCGTTGGCTGCGCCGAGCCCTGCATACGTGCCATCGGCCTGGAAGAGGACCGCGGCGCCGCCGTCAAATGTCACCACCTGCTTCCCCTTCTCCAGCACGAGTTCGAGCGTCTCGTCCATCGTCTTGCCTGACGTTTCCTTGATCAGCTCGTTCATCAGCGAGTAGCGGGCTGATTCTTTCCGCGAAAGTGCGACCGCGTGAGCGCTTGCAAGCTGGGCGCTGGCCCGCAGCGTCAGCGTCGTCGCGAGCCTCCGGTCGTCCTCGTCGAACGCACCGGACTTCTTGCCGAGCAGGAAAAACCCTCCAACCTGGTCGCCGATGTGCATCGGCACCGCCAGCAAGCCCGCGACGTGGAGGTCGTCGGGAAGGTAGTGGATGAGCTCGGTCAGTCCCGCGTGGTCGCTGCTCGAGTATTCGTTGCCGGACTCGATGGCGCTGAGCAGTGGTCCGCCACCTGAGCCCCGGTTCACAGGCTGCGGATGAAGCCGGTCGAGTCCGATTCCCGGGGGCTGCGGGACGAACTGCTTGCGGTCGGCGGATGAGGCGTAGAAGCACGCGAAATCGGCGCCGGACTGCTGTGCGATGTTCGCGGTGAACACTCCGACGTCGCCGACGCGCCGGGCATCGTCGGC
>JBGPYE010000278.1:0-2329 GCA_041493095.1 Candidatus Dormibacteraceae bacterium | reverse complement strand
GGATCAGCGACGTGCCCGGCTGGGGTCAACAGCTCGACCCAGAGCGTGTGCTGTCCGAAGCCGCGGCCGTGGGCGAGGGTGCGATTACAGCCGGACCACCCGGATTTCTCCCCGACAGGAGCGATCAGGCGAAACCCATGCTCAAGCGTCACCGCCTGGGCCTGGTAGCAGGCCAGGTTCACGCCATCCTTCACCACGAAGACATTCGCGGGGCCGAGCTGGCCCACATCGACGGGCACGCGCACTGGCTCTCGGTCCTCGGCGCAGACACCCTCGTGTTGGCGGCGATCCCACAGCGCGCGAGCGGAGCACATCACGGCGCGGTCCTGTCCAACTCTGAATGGGCGCACCTGCTGCACTCGATCGGGTCCGTCGAGCACCTCTGCGCCCGCCACAAGCTGCGCCTTGCGGTCCAGCCGCGGTTCGGCAGCACCATCCAGGGGCCCGAGGACGTCGAGCGCCTGCTCGTCGGGTCGGAGGCGGGGATCTGCCTCGACATCGGGCACCTGATCCTCTCGGGCGGCGATCCGATCGACATGCTCGAGCTGGCCGCCGGCCGCATCCAGCATGTGCACCTGAACGACATCGACGGCGAGCTGGCGAAGCAGGTGAGCGAGCACGGCGAGGACTACAACGAGGCGGTCAGCCTGGGTCTTTACAAGCCCCTCGGCGAAGGCGTCGCGCGCGTGGATCGCGTGGTCGAGGGATTGCGAAGCTCGAAGTATCGTGGGTGGTACACGTTGAGGCAGGAGACGAGGCTTGCCTCCGCCGACGACCGGCCCCTCGGCCGCATCAGCCGATCGCTCGAGTACCTGATGCCTCTGCTCTCTTAGATTCGCCGCCCGGCGGCCGCCCAGTACGGCTCGCGGATCTTTCGCTTGAGCAGCTTGCCCGCCGCGTCACGTGGTAACTCCTCGGCAAAGTCGATCGAGCGCGGCTTCTTGTAGCCCGCGAGGCGCTCGGCGCAGAAGGCGATCAGCTCGTCTTCGGTGACGGGCGCGCCCGGGCGAAGCTGCACGACAGCCTTCACCGATTCTCCCCACTGCTCATCCGGCACGCCGATCACCGCCGCGTCCAGCACCGACGGATGCGCGTGGAGCACAGCTTCGATCTCGGCGGGATAGATGTTGACGCCGCCCGAGATGACCATGTCGATCCGCCGGTCGCAGATGTAGTAATAGCCCTCGGCGTCCCTGTACGCGACGTCACCGACGGAGAAAAAACCATCGTGCAAGCTGTTCCCGGTGGCGTCCGGACGGTGGTAGTACTCGGCCAGCCAGGTGTTGCGCACCATGAATTCGCCCGGCTCGCCGTCCGGGACGTCCTCGCCCGACGCGTCCACCAGGCGGATCTCCTGGCCGGGAACCGCCGTGCCGCATGACCCGGGCTTGCGGAGCTGATCCTCAGGCCATAGCACCGTGTTGATTCCGGTCTCGGTGGCGCCATAGAACTCCCACAGCACCTTGCCGAAGACCGCTTCGGCCCGAACCTTCAGCGCGTGCGGGCACGGTGCGGCGCCGAGGATCAACGCCCGCAGCGATGAAACATCTCGCGGATTTTTCTGCTGGGCATCGACGAGGCGCTGGAGAAGAGTCGGTGCGAGGAACACGGTGGTCACGCGATGTTGCGCGATGGCGTCCAGCGCTCCATCCGCCTCGAACTTCGGCTGGGTCACCACCGTCGCACCGAGGACCTGGTGCAGCGCGGAGAAAAACGAAACGGCGCTGTGATAGCCGGGTCCGCACATCAGGTGAACGTCCGACTGGTTGAGCTCGAAAATCGAGATCACCTGCAGCACGTTCGCGAGGTTGACTCCGTTGGGACGCCAGGCCCCCTTCGGATGGCCGGTGGTGCCGGAGGTGTAGATCATCGAAGCCGCAAGCCCGTCTCCAACCTCATTTGAAAGGCGCTCCTCGGCGGCGCCCTCCATCAGTTCGCCATACGACAGCCAGCCTTCAGGGGCGCGTTCGCCGAGGGCGACCAGGCGGACATCACCCTTCACATCGCTTGAGGCGGCCACGACAGCGTCGACGTGGTCAGGTCCTGCCACGACGACCTTGGCCCCCGAGTCGTTGAGGACATAGGCGATCTCAGGCCCGCGCAGCCGGTAGTTCACCGGCACCACCACCATGCCGCCCCGCCGAAGTCCGTTGGCGATCTCAAAGCCTTCGATGGAGTTGAACGACATGAGGGCGACGCGATCGCCGGCGTCGCAGCCGAGGCCCTTGAACACACTCGCCGCTCGATTCGCAGCTCGATCCAGCGACGCGAAGTCGAGCTTGCGATGCCCGAGGATCACGGCGGGTTTGTTCGAAAGCGCCTCTGCGTG
>JBGPYE010000006.1:0-15181 GCA_041493095.1 Candidatus Dormibacteraceae bacterium | reverse complement strand
GATGTCCTCCGCCGTGATCCCGTAATGCGTGACGAAGCGAACGCGATGCGGGCCGGTCGCCCCGCCGAGCAGTCCGCGCTTGCGGCACTCCTCTTCGAAGTCGGCGCCGCGAATGATCTCCAGGTCGAAAAAGACGAGGTTCGTCTGCACGCGCGAGAGGTCGCACTTGACTCCCGGCAGCTCAGCCAATCCCTCCGCGAGCGTCCTCGCGTTGGCGTGGTCCTCCGCCAGCCGATCGACCATCGTTTCGAGCGCGATCAACCCGGTCGCCGCGATCACTCCTGACTGCCTCATGGCGCCGCCGAGCCGCTTGCGCCATCGCCGCGCCTGGTCGACCGCTTCGGCGCTGCCGCAAAACATGCTTCCCGCCGGGCAGCCGAGGCCCTTCGAGAGGCAGAACGTCACGGTGTCCCCGCACGCGGCGATGTCTGCGACGTCCGTTCCACTCGCGACCGCGGCGTTGAACATCCGGGCGCCGTCGAGGTGCACGCGCAGTCCGAGAGCGCGGGCAGCGTCAGATGCGGCGCGGAGATCGTCCAGCGGCCAGACGATCCCGCCGTGGCGGTTGTGCGTGTCCTCGAACGTCACGGCTGCAGTGATCGGCTGATGTACGTCGTCGCGTGGCCTGAGCGCGGCCTCGATCTGCGCCGGCGACATGACGCCGGCCTCGGTGGCCACCGGCCTGATCTGAACGCCCGCTATGACCGCTGCCCCGGCGCCCTCATATAAAAAGACGTGAGCCTCGGCGTCGGCGATCATCTCTTCGCCTGTGCGGGCGTTGACCGCAACACCCACCACATTGCCCATGGTGCCGCTCGGCAGGAACACCGCGGCTTCCTTCCCGAGGCGTGCAGCGGACACCTCCTCCAGCTCGTTGACCGCCGGGTCGTCCCCGAAAACGTCATCGCCCAAAGGCGTCGTCGCCATCGCCTGGCGCATCTCCGGAGTGGGCATCGTCACCGTGTCGGAGCGAAGGTCGATCGCAGTCACGCCCTTAATCTAACCGGGCGTGTTGGCTGACCTGATCCTTGCCCGCGGCCGAATCCGCACTTTGGGCCGCTCGGGTCTCAAGCTCCACAGCCACCTGGCGATCGCCGGCGGGCGCGTGGTCGCATGCGGTGGGTCTGAGGTCATGAGCCTGCGCGGGTCCAGGACACGCGTAGTCAACCTGGGCGGATCGGCCGTGCTCCCCGGATTCAACGACGCGCATGCGCATGTCGTCTATTACGGCCTCACCCGTTTCGGAGCCGACCTCGGAGGGGCGAAGAGCGTGACAGAGATCGCGGAGCGCATGAAGCTGCACTCACGAACGCTTTCGCCGCGGGAATGGCAGCAGGGCATGGGTTATCGAGCAGACGAGCTGGCCGAACGCCGCCAGCCGCACCGGCGCGAGCTGGACCGAGTCACGGGCCGGCGTCCGGCATTCATCGACGAGCGCGGAGGTCACGCGCGCGTGGCGAACACGGCGGCGCTCGCGGCAGCGGGGATCACGTCCGAGACTCCGAACCCCCACGGAGGCAGGATCGGCCGCGACGCAGACCGCACGCCAAACGGCCTCCTCCTCGAAGCGGCCATGCGCCTCGTCGCCGACGTCCAGCCGCCGCCCAGTCTCGAGCGCCGCAAGCAAGGGATTCTTCTGGCCCAGCGCCTGCTTCTTTCTCGGGGCATCACATCTGTGGGCGCCGCCGTCAACAGGGGATTCGCCGATGACCTGCGCGCCTACGAGGAGCTAGCCGCCGACGGCCGGCTGCGGGTGCGCGTCAACGAGTTCCTCTCGTGGGAGCTGCTGGACGCGGCCTCCAGCCTTGGTGTTCGGGCGGGGTTCGGAGGCGCCTTGGTGAGGGCCGGCCCGATCAAGGTGTTCGTCGATGGCGGAGCGGAGCGCGTCGCGGTTCGCTCGGGCGGTGGAACCTGGCGCACGACGCCGTTGGAGCTTCGCGAGCTCCTGATCCGCGCCACGCGCGCGGGTCTGCAGGTCGCCGCGCATGCGATCGGGGACGCTGCGATCGAGGCGATGTGCGACGCGGTGGAGGTTGCCGGCGGCGGCCATCTGCGTCACCGCGTGGAGCACTGCACGATCTGCCCACCGGACCTGCAGGCGCGGATGGCGACGCTCGGGCTGGTCGCGGTCATGCAGCCGATGGCGGCACGATTCACCAGGGTTTCGTCGGCGATTTTCTTCCCGGTTCGCGATCGAGCCGACCTTGCTCCTCACGCGCGGCTGCTGCGCGCCGGGGTGCCCGTCGCCTTCAGCTCAGACCTTCCCGTCTCGCCAGATCCCAACCCTTGGCCCGGCATCCAGGTTGCCGTCGACGACCAGGTGAACGGCATCAGCTTGCTCACGGCGCTGAGGGCCTACACGGCGGGAGGTGCGTACGCGAGCTTCGAGGAATCCGACAAGGGCACACTCGAGGTGGGCATGCTCGCCGATCTACAGGTCTACGACGAGGATCCGATCGATGTCGAATCAGGTCGGGACGGACTCCGCCCGAAAGCTGTTCTCGTGGGCGGAGTCCGCGTCTTCGGGAGCCTCTAGGTCGACGTCTCGCCGCTGTCGTTCGATTCGGGCATCCATGACGGCTCGGGTGCAGCTTGAGCTGTGCTCGACTCGGTCGAGGCTGCGCGCCGCGGCGCGGTGCGTCGCGGGGCTGTCCGGCGAGCCGCCGGCGCCGCGGGTTTCGTTGACGCCTTGGGCGCGGCGGCCTTGCGGGTGGCCGGCTTCTTTCGCGTGACCCTCTTGGCCGTGCCGGCCGCGCGTCGTGTCGTGCTCGCCGCGCGCCGGGTTGCACCGCTGGAAGTCGCGTCACGCGCCATCTTCTGGACTTGCTTGCTCAAGCCGTCCAACCGCTTGAAGATCCGGTCCAGGTCGGCCTGCTTTGCATTGCGGCGGACCTGTGTCTCGAGCTGGTCGATCGCTGTTCTCAGCGTCTTCTGCCCATCTTTGATCGTGCGCTCGAGCTGCTTGCGCAGGTCAGGCGGCACGCGTCTTTCGGCCTGCCGAAGTGCCTTTCTGCCGGCCTTCACCGCACGACCGACGATCCCAGTCCGCCTGGATCGGGAAGACGCCCGCTTTCTAGTTGCCATGTCGCAACCTCCATTACGCACGCCGGGCGGAGCACATAACGCACCGCGTTAGAATTGGCCCGGCGGTGACAACAGCCCCTGAGCGACACCTTATCAAGAAGTACGCAAATCGCAAGCTCTACGACACTCGCACGAGCCGCTACATAACCCTGGAAGAAATCGCAGAGCTGGTCCGCGACGGGCACGAGATAAGGGTGGTCGACCGCAGCAACGGGCACGACCTCACGCAGGTGACGCTTTCACAGATCGTCCTATCGCAAGAGAAGCGCGGCCCCGCGCGCCTGGTCGACGCGGGCGGCGACGCCATCCACGAGGGCGGGCAGGCGCTGCTCGATTACGTTCGTAAGACGCTGAACGTTCCGTCTGAGCTGCGCGTTCAGATGGAGCGTGGGCGCGAGAACATCGAGGAGAAGGCGGACGAGGCGATCGCTAGCGCGCTACGGCGCCTTCGGATTCCAAGCCACACCGACATCGCACGGATCAATGAGCGCCTGGACCGAATCACCGCGCAGCTGAAGAAGCTCGGGGCCCCCGAGCCGGCTACGAGCCGACCGCGTAGACGAAAGGTATGAGAGGGAACCTCGCGGTTCCCTCTCATCGGGCCTCTCAACGGCCGGTCACGGTTATCGTGCTGCTATAGCTAACGCGGCCGGATTCGAGGCCCTGCTCACCTTCCGCGGGATGGGACTTAATTAGTAGTTACTCGCAGCTGTGCGCGCAGACATTCATGCGAGCTGGGGACGGCCGGAGTAAATCCGGCCTATTCGCGACGGGCGATTTTGCTACGAGCCGACCGCGTAGACGAACGGTCTCTCGCTGATCACGGCCTGAATCGAGACGTCAGCCTCGACGCGGTAGGACGCCTGCCTCACACGCCGGTCCGCGCGCAGCTGCTGCGTCATTACGTCCGCCACCTCGGCGATCCGGGTGGCGTCGCCGATCGTGGTGATCGTCCATGGCGTCGCGATGGAGACGCCGTCGATTGCCACGCCGCTGCCTGTTTGCTCGATCGGCACGCCGGCGACCACCCGCCGGTCATTGACGGCCATCGCCTCGGCGCCCCCGGCGGCCAGGTTGTTGAGCGCGTCCTGGAGGTCGAGCGCTTTGAGTCCCGCAGCGTCGATCACTATCACGACACCCGGACCGTGCACAGGAACCAGGCCTTCGACCGCGCGCAGGTGCTTGGCCTCATCGCTCAGCACCTGGTCCGCCGCTCCGCTGCCGCCGGACTCGAGCGTTGCCTTGCGCTGCGCCAGGTCGACCGACTCGGCCAGCAGTGAGTCGTTGGCGCGGTGCAGGTCGTCGATCAGGAACGCCAGCGACGTGGTGTCGATCCCGACGAGGCTGCGCTCGACCTCTGCCTCGCTACGAATCTGGATGGTGGCCACGAGCGCGACCAGCAGGGCGATCAGCCAGACACTGACGGCGCGTCCAGAGGTGCGGCGCCGTGGGGCGAGTCTAGGACGCGCTGACATGCGGTATCCGGAGGCTCGAGTCGTAGGACGGCAGCGACAGGTCTGGGCTGCCCACGAAGGTGAGGTGGAGCTCGAACTGCACCTGGCGCGCGCGGATGTCCGGGAGCGCAGACGAGTCGTCAATCGCGGCCGCCATCCGGTTGCGATCCCCAACCGCCGTGACCTTGATCGGGGACGACAGCGGCGGCCCCTGGTCGATGATGACCTGGCCTGCCGAACCTGAGTAAGCCGTCAACGGGGTGATCCGTCGCCCGTTGACGGAAATGCCCTCGGCGCCCTGGGCGAAGAGCAGATTGACGACGTCCTGGACGTCCTGGTAGTTCACGAGGTAGCCGGTCTGCCCGCCCGTGTCGGGTCCCGGGACGCCGTTGGCCAGCCTGACCTCGATGCCTGGACCGTGCATCGCGGTAAGCCCAGCGTGGGCGCGCAGGTCGGAGACCTGGTTGCGCAGGGCTTGAGTCGCCGCGGAACGGCCGGCCGCCTCCGTTTCAAGGGCGTCGATCTGGGCGCGCAGGGCGGCGATCTTGGCGCGAGCGTCGGCGTTGGTCGCCTCGAGGTCCTGCACACTGCGCACGAGGGCCTGGTAGCGGGCGACCTGGTTGGAGGGAATCAGGAGCTGCGCTTTGACCTGTCCGGCGACGAGGAACCCGGTGGTCAACGCCACCACCGCCACCACCACGATGCTGAACGTCTGCCTGCGCGTCATTTGACGCAATTGTGCGGCCCCCGGTGCGCGGCCCGGAGTAGGATCGGAAGGCTCATATGGCGGTTGAAACGCGCGCCTCCGCCTTCCAGACCGCACAGCGGCGGTTTGACGCCGCGGCTGACGTGATCGGGCTCTCCGATGACGCCCGCCGCGGCCTGCGAGAGGTCAAACGCGAGCTGACGGTGCACTTCCCCGTCCGCATGGACGACGGGTCGGTGAACGTGTTCACGGGCTGGCGCGTGCAGCACAACATCAGCCGCGGCCCTGCCAAGGGCGGCATTCGCTATCACCCCGACGTCACCCTCGACCTGGTGAAGGCCCTCGCGATGTTGATGACGTGGAAATGCGCCGCGGTCGGGCTTCCTTATGGCGGAGCCAAGGGCGCTGTCGCATGCGACCCGAGCAAGCTGTCGTCGAACGAGCTCGAGCATCTGACCCGCCGCTACGCGACCGAGATCGCGATCCTTATCGGGCCGGAGAAGGACATCCCCGCTCCGGACATGGGCACCAACCCGCAGGTGATGGCCTGGATCATGGATACGATCTCGATGCACTCAGGCCACTCGGTGACCGCCTCGGTGACTGGCAAGCCGGTCGACGTCGGCGGTTCCGAGGGACGCGTCGACGCGCCAGGGCGGGGCGCCACATACCTGACGCTCGAGGGCCTCAAGTATCTGCACGTGGACGACGAGACTCCGACCGTCGCGGTGCAGGGTTACGGCCAGGTGGGGCGTTCGACAGCGCGCCTCCTGGCCGAGGCCGGCCTCAACGTCGTCGCTGTCAGCGACTCCAAGGGGGGCGTCTACAACCCTAAGGGTCTCGACCTTGCGGCGCTCGACGAGCACCGGCAGGTGCGCGGCGGCGTCAGCGGCTTCAAGAAGGCCGACAACATCACCAACCCAGAGCTGCTCGAGCTGCCCGTGACCGTGCTCGTGCCGGCTGCGGTGCAGGACCAGATCACCGGGGAGAACGCCGGTCGGATTCGTGCACGAATGATCACGGAAGGAGCCAACGCGGCGGTCTCTCCGGAGGCCGACCCGATCCTCCACGACCGGAACATCTTCCTGGTCCCCGACATCATCGCCAATGCGGGCGGCGTGATCGTCTCGTATTTCGAGTGGGTTCAGGACCTACAGGCCTTCTTCTGGGAGGAGGAGGAGATCAACACCAAGCTCCACCACGTCATTACCCGCGCCTTTTACGAGATCCTGCACACCTCGGTCAACAAGCGGATCGACATGAGGCTGGCCGCCTACGCGCTGGCCGTTCAGCGGGTGGCCAACGCGACCACGGTCCGAGGGATATACCCATAAAGGCGCGGGGAGATCATGATCCCCCCGCGGAACACCCCTTTGGCGTCATGGACCTCATGGAGGCGCTGCGCGCGATTCAGGTTGTCAGGAGTCGCAACTGTCGAGCCTGGGGACGCCCGGAATCAATCCGGGCTACAGCTCCACATGCTCTAGATTGAAAGCGCGATGACCTCCTTCCGACCCAATCGCGTTCTCGTTACGGGCGTGTCAAATCCACTCGGCGCCGAGGTCGCGCGCCGGCTCGCTCCGCAGGTGCCCTACCTGTTCGGGTGCGACGTCCACGATCCGATCAGCGCGCTGGAGGAGATGGACTTCGTCCACGCCGACGTGAGGCACGCCGCGATCGGAAAGCTCGTCAGCCGGCTTCAGATCGACACGGTGGTTCACCTTGCGGTAATGGTCGACTCGCCCAAAGCCGAGCGCTCGATCCACGAGACCGACGTGATCGGCGCGATGAACCTCCTGGTCGGCTGCTCGGGGCCGTCCAGCCGGGTGCGCCGGCTGATCGTGAAATCGAGCCAGGCCGTGTACGGCGCGGGGCCGAGCGATCCGTCCTTCTTCTCCGAGGAGATGACGAACACAGAGCGGCTTGCTTCCTCGGTCATTAGCGACCTGCTCGACATGGAGCAGCTGGTCGCCGAATTCGCGCTCCGCGAAGAGTCGTGCCAGGTGAGTGTCCTGCGGCTTGGTTTCCGGGTCAGCGAGGACACCACGCTCGCGCGCTACCTATCGCTGCCGGTCGTCCCCACCTTTGCCGGCTTCGACCCGCGGTTGCAGCTGCTTCATGAAGAGGACGCAGCAGAGGCGATCGTGCGCGCGGTGCTTGGCGACCACCCCGGAGTTTTCAACGTGGCTGCCGGCGGCGTCGTGCTTCTCAGCCAGGCGATCTCGATCATGGGCGGGCGTCCGGCGCCGGTCCTGCCCCCGTACGGACGCTGGATGGGGCGGCTCGCGCTGCGTGCGCTGACCGGCGTAAACGTCCCGTCTCACCTTGCGGACGTGATCGCCTTCGGCTCGGTTATGGACTGCTCGCGGCTCGAGGCGGCTTTCGGATGGAAGCCGGCTTACACCTCGCGTGCCGTCATGGACGCCCTCGCCCATGGCAAGGACCTCGAGGTCATCGAGGCGCCGTCGCCCCCCCAGGAATACGAGCTGCAGGTGTATCTCCAACGCCGCCGGCGCGAGGCTCGCAACGGTCACCGCACCGTCCCCAAGCTCCAGGCGCACCAATGATCCAGGAGAAGGTCACCACACCCAAGCAGCGAAAGAAGAACAGCAAGCCCGCCGAGATCGTGCAGCCTCGATCGGGACTCAGGCTGCCCAAGCGGGTCCGGCGGCTCCAGAGCCAGGCGCCCGTCTTCGCCCTCGAGGGTCTCAGCGAGCTGTCCGTGCGACTGCGGGAGCTGACCGGTCGAAACGTGATCGACCTCAACCGGATCATGGGGTTCGCCCAGTTCGTTTACAAGCAGCAGGAGCTCGCGCGCCGCGGGGCGAATTACCAGGTCGACGAGTTCGGCTTCGATCCGCAGTGGACGGAGTCTTTTCTTTCCGTCTTCGAGGTCCTGTACCGCGACTACTGGCGCGTTGAGACCACCGGCGTCGAGAACGTGCCCGCGACCGGCCGGGCCCTGCTGGTCGCCAATCACGCAGGCGTACTGCCCTGGGACGGCACCATGATCAAGACCGCGGTCTTCGCGGAGCATTCGCACCCGCGACACGTGCGAGCTCTCGTCGCCAGCATGTTCCTGGGCATGCCGGTGCTCAGCTGGTTCTTGCGCCGCACCGGCCAGACAGTGGGACATCCGGACGACACGAGGCGCCTGCTCGAACGGGACGAGCTCGTGCTCGTCTTTCCCGAAGGGGTCAGGGGGACTGGGAAGCCATTCAAGGATCGCTACCGTTTGCGCCGATTCGGGCGCGGAGGATTCGTCGCGACAGCGATCAGGTCGGGCGCGCCCATCATCCCCGTGTCGGTCGTGGGATCAGAGGAGATCTATCCGATGGTCGCCGACGTCGCGCCGTTGGCCAGGTTCTTCGGGCTTCCTTACTTCCCGGTCACGCCGTTCTGGCCCTGGCTTGGCCCGCTGGGCATGATCCCGCTGCCGAGCAAGTGGCGCATCGAGTTCCACGCTCCGATCCACGTTGAGGAGCACCCGCCCGAAGCAGCCGACGACCAGAACCTGGTGATGGCGCTGGCCGACGAGGTGCGGGACACCATCCAGCAGGGCATCTACGACAATCTGAGAAGGCGCCGAGGTGTATTCCTCTAGATCGGTCGTTCCAGATGGCGCCTGGTTGCGTCGACGCCTGGGTGGGATTAAGGTCATGGAATCGCGGCTGGGGTTAAGCCACACATAGGGGGTTTGTGAAGTTGCCTAGGAAACCTGTCTTGATTACCGCGCTCGCAAGCGCGCTCGCGCTCATCACCTCGTCAACCGCCGTGGCGGCCATCACGCCGGTGCTTGTGTCGGGGCCTTCACCGGTCGCTTCATGTGCGTCGTCGGCCGCCGTGCAACCTGGGAGGATGTTCCTCAACGCCGAGGTCGAGCCACAGATCGCGGTGCATGGCGACAACATCATCACCATGTTTCACCAGGATCGCTGGTCCAACGGAGGCGGTAACGCCATCGGGGTGAGCGTCTCGTCGAACGGCGGAACCACCTGGACCGAGTCCGCGATGCCCTGGAACGCGTGCGCGTCGGACATACCGTCGGGCACACCGTCGTCGCTTGCCGGCTACATGCGGGCGTCAGACCCTTGGGTTTCTTTCGGACCGGATGGAATCGCCTACGCTTCGGCGCTCTCCTTCAACATCCTGGTTCCTAACTGGGCCAACGCGGTAGCCGTCGCCCGGTCCACGAACGGCGGCGCAACCTGGGATCACGTTGGACCGATTCCGGGCTCGGCGTTCACACAGGCCGCGCAGGGCACCGACAAGAACTCGACCACGGCCGACCCCACCAAGAACAAGACCGCATACACCGTGTGGGACACGCTGATCTTGCCGACCGACCACCCGGACGACAACCCGCACACAGCCGCCTACTCAGGACCTGCGTACTTCTCCAAGACGACTGACGGTGGCCAGACCTGGAGTCAGGCGAAGATCATCATCGACAGCAAGAACCGCCAGCAAACGATCGGCAACATCATCGTTGTCGGCCCGGATGGCACCCTGTACGACTTCACTGACCTGATCGTTTCGCCAAACACTCCCTTCCAGGGCACGCGCAGCAACGCGCAGCTCGCGTTCGTCAAGTCGACCGACGGCGGCGACACCTGGACGCAGCCGCAGATCATTGCCGCGTTCAACAGCCTGGGAGTCCGCGACCCGAACACGGGTGAGCCTCTCCGTGTGGGCGATGGGCTGGAAGAGGTCGCGATCGACCCCGTCAGCGGCAAGCTTTACGTGGTTTACCAGAGCTCGACGAAGTACCAGAAGCAGCTCAAGCAGAGCAGCGGCGCGTGGGACGACGAGATCCTCCTGGTGACCTCCAGCGACAAGGGCGCCAGCTGGACCGCTCCGTTGGTGGTTCACCACCTCACATCCGGTTTACCGACCTTCACACCCACCATTGCCGTCAATGGCGGGCGGGTCGCAGTGACCTACTACGACACCCGCAACCTCACGCCCGGCCAGACGGCCAACCTGCCCACCGATTACTGGGTCAAGTACTCGACCGACGGCGGGCTTACGTTTGGCAACGAGCAGCACATCGCGGGATCCTTCGACTCGAGGACCGCGCCGGTGGCTCGTGGATTCTTCCTCGGCGACTACGCAGGACTGCAACCGACCGGCAGCGGCTTCATGGCTGCATTCGTGAAGACCAACTGCGACGCAAGCGACCCGGCGACCGGGCAGGTGTTCCCGTCGGGCGGCCTGTGCGCGCCGGCAAGCAGCAACATCGTGCCGACGACCAACACGAACCCGACGGACGTCTTCGTCGCGACCCTCAGCTAGAAAACAAAGGGCGGGCGCGTGAGCCCGCCCTCCTTCTACGTGACGACCGGGAGCGGCGGGGCCGGCTCCGGCTCTTCGACGATGTCGAGCGCGGTCGCCTGGCTGATCCAGTACTGCACGTCGGAGAAGGTGGGTGCGCCGGCGAGTCCTACCGCATCGACCAAATTGGCGTGCAGGGCACGCGCATCCTGCGCGCGCAGGTCGCCCATCGATTCGATGCCGAAGCGGCGAATGATCGGCAGGCATCGCTCCATGCCCGAGACCTCGAGCAGCGTGCACTGATGTGTGAACTCGAGCAGGCGCTCGGTGGTGATGCCTGTCCTTTTGGACAGCCGCTCGCGGTCGATCCCCAAAGACGTGCGGTGCAAGAGTTGGTTGGTGTGCTGGATGCCGCGCGCGCGAAGCTTGCGGATGTCGTCGGCAGAGATTCCGCGCAGGTACTCGAGCGTCCTGTACACGGATGAAGTATGGAGCCCCCAGTGACGCTGCCAGCATTCCGTATAATTCAACGAACCCCGCCACCATTGGAGTAAGCACACCCTGAATCAGAGCCGGCTCGAAACCCGCGGAGTGGTACCCGGGGAGCAGTCTGGCCTTGAGATCGGCATCGGGCGGCGGGCCCGCCGGTCTTACGGTTTCGATGAGGTCGCCCTCGTGCCGGGCGGCGTCACGCTCAACCCCGAAGAGGTCGACATCTCCTTTTCTATGGGCACCTTCAACCTCCCGATTCCAATCTGGGGCGCGGCGATGGACGGCGTGGTCGATGTGGACTTCGCCATCGCGATGGGAAAGCTGGGCGGCGTCGCCGTCCTCAACCTCGACGGAGTGCACACCCGCTACGAAGACTCGGCTCCGATCATCAAGCGCATCGCCGAGGCCGACAAATCCCAGATCAACGCACTCCTCAAAGAGGTCTATCGAGAGCCGGTCAAGCCGAAGCTCATCTCCGAGCGCATCAAGACGATCAAGGCGGCGGGCGTGCCGTGCGCGGTCTCGACAATTCCCGCCCGCGCCGAGGAGCGCGCTGAGGTCGTGCAGAAGGCGGGTGCGGACGTCCTGGTCGTCCAGGGGACCGTGCTCACAGCACGTCACTCATCAAGGTCTTACCACCAGCTGTCCTTCGAGCAGCTGGTCCGTGCCTGCGACATCCCGGTCGTGGTCGGCAACTGTGTCCACTACGAGACGGCGCTCGAGTTGATGGAGACGGGCATCGCGGGGATCCTGGTCGGAGTCGGACCTGGCGCCGCCTGCACCACGCGCGGCGTCCTCGGAGTCGGCGTGCCCCAGGTGACGGCCACCGCCGATGTCGCGGCCGCTCGAGACGAGTACATGCGCCGCGGCGGCATGCGGGTCGCCGTGATCACCGACGGCGGTATGCGTATCGGAGCCGACGTCTGCAAGGCGTTCGCGTCCGGCGCGGATGCGGTGATGATCGGCACACCGCTCGCGGGCGCCGAGGAATCGGCCTCGAAGGGTTTCAACTGGGGCATGGCGACGCCAGACCCCAACCTCCCACGCGGCACGCGGATCCACGTCGGAACGAAAGCGACGCTGCACGAGATCCTGCTCGGACCGGCGCGCGTCGACGACGGTTCGCAGAACTTCGCCGGGGCGCTGCGCTCGGCGCTGGGCGTTTGTGGCGCGAACAACATCACGGAGTTCCAGCACGTGGAGATGGTCATCGCACCCGCGATCACCTCGGAGGGCAAGGTCTTCCAGCAAGCCCAGCACGTGGGTATGGGGAAGAGCTGACCTGGGCATGCCCGGCCCGGCCGCCAAAATCCGCGAACAAAATCGCGTCGTGCTCAACGGCGGACCTCGGGAGCAGACGATTCTCGTCCTCGACTTCGGATCGCAGTTCAGCCAGCTGATCGCTCGCCGCGTGCGCGAGGCAAACGTCTACTGCGAGCTCGTGCCGGGGACGACGCCATGGTCCGAGCTGAAAAAGCGCGCTCCTGTCGGGCTGATCCTCAGCGGCGGGCCCGCAAGCGTTTACGAGCCGGGCGCCCCCCAGGTTGATCCCGAGGCGCTGCGGGCTGGAGTCCCGGTGCTCGGCATCTGCTACGGCATGCAGCTGATCGCCCACCACCTCGGCGGCAAGGTCGACCCCGGCCACGCCCGCGAATACGGCCCCGCGCTGCTCGCGGTCCGCGAGCCGAATGGTTTGTTCCAGGGCTTGAACGACGAGCTCCCGGTCTGGATGAGCCACGGCGATCACGTGAGCGAGCTCCCGCCGGGATTTCATTCGCTGGCCTCGAGCGGAAACTCGCCGGTCGCCGCTTTCACGGACGGCCACGGCATCTTCGGCATCCAGTTCCACCCCGAGGTGGTACACACGCCGAGCGGCCGCGAGGTCCTGCGCAACTTCCTCTACGGCGTGTGCCACTGCGACGCGTCATGGACCGCCGGCTCGTTCATCGCCGAGGCCACGGAGAGCATCCGCGCGCAGGTCGGCGGCGGGCGTGTGATCTGCGCGCTGTCGGGCGGCGTGGATTCAGCGGTCGCCGCGACCCTGGTGCACCAGGCGATCGGCGATCAGCTGACGTGCGTGTTCGTCAACAACGGTCTCCTGCGCAAGGAGGAGGCCGAGCGCGTGCTGGCGGTCATGCACGGGAACCTCGACATGAACATCCGCTACGTCGATGCCACCGACCGGTTCCTGCAGGCGCTGCGCGGCGTGATCGACCCCGAGCAGAAACGGCGGATCGTCGGCCGCGAGTTCATCTCCGTCTTCGAAGCGGAAGCCTTGAGCCTCGGGCGCATCGACTTCCTCGCCCAGGGCACCCTCTATCCCGACGTCATCGAGTCGACCGCGCCGGATGTCTCGGCCACCGCGGTCAAGATCAAGACCCACCACAACGTGGGCGGCTTGCCGCCCGGCCTGCGATTCCAGCTCATCGAGCCCCTGCGGTACCTGTTCAAAGATGAGGTGCGCGCCGTCGGGCTCGAGCTCGGCATGCCCGAGGAGATGGTCTACCGTCAGCCATTCCCCGGCCCAGGCCTTTCGATTCGGTGCCTGGGCGAGGTCACCGCCGAGCGGTTGGAGATCCTGCGCAACGCGGATTGGGTCGTGATCGACGAGATCAAACGAAACGGCCTGTACCGGCAGGTGTGGCAATCCTTCGCAGTCCTCACACCGCTGGAAACGGTCGGGGTCATGGGCGACTACAGGACCTATGCCAACGTGGTCGCGGTGCGTGTCGTGACGAGCGAGGATGCGATGACCGCGGACTGGGCGCGCGTGCCGTACGAGGTCCTCGCGCGGATCAGCAACCGCATCGTCAACGAGGTCAAAGGGGTCAACCGCGTAGTCTTCGACATCACGAGCAAGCCGCCCGGCACCATCGAGTGGGAGTAAGGCTCAAGCCTCCGGCGGCGTGGCGGAAGTCGATGATTGCCGGCCTTCTGTCGGACCAGCGACGCGACGGCGGTTTTGGGGTGCATCCATACAGCAAGTGGAAAGGCTCCCACTGGCGGCTCGTCTCGCTCGTCGAGCTCGGCGTGCCGCGAACGAGTCGCGCTGCGCGCGCTGCGGCAAACGATGTGCTCGCCTGGATCGCTGAGCCCTCGAAGCCGACTGTGGTCGCCGGCCGCGAGCGGCGGCACGCGTCCATGGAGGGCAACGCCCTTGGGGTTTGCTGCCGGCTCGGCATGGCCGGCGACGCAAGGGTCCGCCATCTCGTCGACGTTCTGCTGCGCTCGCAATGGCCTGACGGCGGCTGGAACTGCGACCGCGATCCGGCCGCGCACCGTTCGTCTTTTCACGAGTCGCTGGCTCCAATCTGGGGCCTGGTCGAGTATCACCGCGAGACCGGCGACCGCGGTGCGTGGAATGCGGCCCGGCGCGCAACCGAATTGCTGCTGGAGCATCGGATGTTTCGGTCGATCGAACGTGGACAGGTCATCCATTCGGAGTGGCTGCACATCCACTGGCCGCACTACTGGCATTACGACTACTTCCACGGCCTGCGGGCAATCGGCCTGGTCGGTCGGCTGAGCGATCCTCGGGCGGGCGAAGCCGTCGAGTTGCTGCGATCACGAATGCGGCCGGACGGGACGTGGAGGGCCAGCCGACGGTACTGGCATAAGACGACCGAGGCGGTCGATTGGGGCGATGCGCATCAGATCGTCACTCCGATCGCGTTGGGCATCCTCGGATGAAGGTGCTTGTCGTCGGTTCGGGGGCTCGCGAGCACGCGCTCGTCTGGAAATGCGTTCAGTCGGACCTTGTCGAGCGCGTGTACTGCGCGCCCGGCAATGGCGGCACCGGTGGCATGGCGCGCAACGTTCCGATCGGCCCCGGCGACGTGGTGCGCATCGTCGACTTCGCCAAGAGCGAGCGGCTTGGGCTCGTGATCCTCGGGCCCGAGGCCGCGGTGGACGCGGGCGTGGGCGACGCGCTGCGCAGCGCGGGGTTCAACGTTTTCGGTCCGAACCGCGGAGCGGGGCGCATCGAGTCGAGCAAGTCCTTTGCCAAGGGGCTGATGAAGCGGGCCGGAATCCCCACCGCAGACTTCGAGGTGTTCACCCAGCCGACGCCGGCGAAGGCCTGGGCGAAAGAGCGCGACGGCCGGGTCGCCGTCAAAGCCGACGGGCTGGCTCGAGGCAAGGGCGTGATCATCTGCTCGAGCGTCGAGGAGTC
>JBGPYE010000039.1:0-8950 GCA_041493095.1 Candidatus Dormibacteraceae bacterium | reverse complement strand
CGAGAAACTCGAGGTCTGTGATGCGAGGCACCGCCAGCGTCTCTCCGACCCGCGCCGCACGCCGCACCGCGTTGCTCGCAAGGTTCTCGAAGTTCGCGATCGACATGCGCACCGACACGCCGGACGACTGAGAGATGTGCGGGCTGCGGCGAGCAAGGTGGGTGAGCTCCGCGACGATCTCTTTCATGAATGAAGGGAAGATCAGCTCAAAGTCCTCGGGGACCGGGTGCTTCTCCGACTCCATGATCTGCATCTCTTCGCCGATGCTCAGCGGGTAGTGGGTGCGCACCTGAGAACCAAAGCGATCCTTGAGCGGAGTGATGATGCGTCCGCGTGACGTGTAGTCCTCGGGGTTAGCGCTCGCGATCACAAAAAGGTCGAGCGGAAGGCGCACGCGGTAGCCGCGGATCTGCACGTCCTTCTCTTCCATGATGTTGAGCAGGCCGACCTGGATGCGCTCGGCGAGGTCGGGCAGCTCGTTGATGCCGAAGATGCCGCGATTGGTCCGCGGCAATAGTCCGTAGTGGATGGTGAGCTCGTCGGCGAGGTAGCGGCCCTCGGCCACCTTGATGGGGTCGACCTCGCCGATGAGGTCGGCGATCGAGATGTCGGGCGTGGCCAGCTTCTCGCCATAGCGCCGGTCGCGCTCGATCCACTCCACCGCGACAGCGTCTCCATCCTTCGCGACCAGGTCGAGGCAGCGCCGGCAGATCGGGGCAAACGGGTGATCGTTGACCTCGCATCCAGCGATGGCAGGCACCTGGGGGTCGAGGAGGCTGACGAGCGAGCGCATGATCCGGCTCTTCGCCTGCCCGCGCTCCCCGAGCAGGATGACGTCGTGGCCCGAAATGATGGCGTTGGCCAGCTGCGGCAGCACGGTGTCGTCATAGCCGACGATCCCCTCTAGCAGCGGCTCGCCGGACCGAAGCCGGGTCAGCAGGTTGCGCCGCATTTCCTGCTTGACGGTCTCGCGCTGATGCCCGCTCGCGCGGAGCTCGCCAATGGTTTGTGCCTGTGCAGCGGTCATCCAAGCACTATAAACAGGTAAGCAATTGCTGAACACCGGTTTACGCGCGGCCCGCAGTTAGACTGACCGGCGCTTGACTGAATCGATTCGCGATCGCTACGAGGTTGCTCACGACGACGGCCGGCCGCTGCTGGGCGGTCATCGCGGCAATCCCGCCGAACACCCCGAGAACACGATGCGCTCGTTCAGGTCGGCGATCGCGGTCGGCTGCGATCTGATCGAATGCGACGTTCACCTGTCGTCGGACGGCAGGCTCGTCGTCATCCACGACTACACGCTGGAGCGCACCACCAACGGCAAGGGCCTGGTGCGCGACCACACCGCCGCCGAGCTTCGCCGGCTCGACGCCGGCCACGGCGAGCGCATCCCGCTGCTCCAGGAGGTCGTCGAGCTCGCGCTGGGCAAGGTCGGCCTCGTGATCGAGACCAAGCAGATGCCCATCCAGTACCCCGGGCTCGAAGACAAGCTCGTGGCGATGTTGCGACAGCTCGGAGCGGTGGCCGAGTGCGCGGTCGTCTCGTTCCACCACCCGTCTATCCGCACGCTGCGCGAGATGGAGCCCAAGCTGCAGCTGGGCATACTCGAGGGCTCGCGACCCATGGAGCCGGCCCGGATGCTGAAGGAGGCTGGGGCCGACGTGTTCTCTCCGCACTGGGGCGCGATGGACCCTCAGCTCGTCAAAGAAGTTCACTCGGCCGGCGGAGCTGTCGGCGTCTGGCCGGTGGACGACGATCAGGCGGTGGCCTGGTGCAAGTACTGCAAACCGGACTCGATCTTTACGAACCGGCCGAAGGAGATCGGAGCCGCCCTAAAGTCGTAAGCGTTACAGCGCCACCTCGGCCGGCGTTGGCTCAAATACGGTGCACACCAATACCATGAGCCCGCCGTGCTCTCCGACCGCCCGCTTTTCGAGGATCTCTACCGCGCCTACCTGGGCCGGATCTACGCCTACGTCCGCGCGCAGGTCTCGAGCTCGGCCGACGCGGAGGACATCACGGCCCAGGTCTTCATGAACGCCTACCAGGCTTACGCCCGGTTCGAGGCGCGCAACACCACACCCGCCGCGTGGCTGTTTCGGATCGCACGCAACGCGACGCTCGACCACTTTCGGGCCCACGGGCGGCGGGAACGCCTGCGCCGCACGATCGAACATCAGCCGATGGCCGAAGAGGACCCTTCCGGCATGGCCGAGGAGCGCATCCAGTACCGCGCACTGCTCGAGCGCGTCGGCCGGCTGCCGGAACGCCAGCGCGACGCGATCTCGCTCCGCCATTCAGGCCTCAGCTTCGAAGAGGTCGGCACATTGCTGAAGTGCAGCGAGGACGCGGCCAAGATGCTGTACCACCGCGCGGTGAAAGGTCTCCGCGACGCCGTCGAAAAGGAGGGCGTGTGAGCGAGAGCGAGGACCAGGAGCTCCAGGCGCTTCAGCGGCAGCTCGATGACGCATTCGAAACGACCCGTCCGCGTCCTGGTTTCGAGGACGAGCTGTGGACGCGAATGCAGGCCCGCCGTCCCGCAAGTACTCGCCTGCGCGATGCCTGGATGGGCTTGATCCAGGGCATCCGCGAGGCGCCTGCCGTTCCGATGGGCGCAGTGGCGGTCCTCCTGGTGGTGGTCCTTGGCGTAAGCGTGGTGACGCTCAGCGGCATCCACATCGGCGGCGGCGGTGGTGGGACAAGCCTGTCGGCGGGAAGCGCGCAGTACGGTCCGGAGGCAGGCCGCGCCGGCCCGCCGGGCGCCTTCGGCCGGCTTCCCTCGCCGGTGTTGAATCCCGGGTTGCCCGACAAGGCCGCGGATGGAGCGCTGCCCGCCGTGACCGCGCCCAGCTCGGCCTACTCCGGACCCGTCACGCTCACCTGGACCGGGAAGCTCGACCTCACCGTGACCAGCGCGCCGGTCTTCCGGTACAGCGAGCCGTCGACGAACACGGCGGATCAGTTCGGCGCCTCGCTCGGCGCCATCCTCGTGTCCCGCCCTGCCGGGTACCTGGGTTCGTACGAGACGACGGACTTCAGTATTCGGGTGCGTGGGAGCGTCCAGTCGCCGGCCCGCGAGCCGTCGTTCATCATCCTTCCGATCCGGGCGCTCGCGCCCATCGATGCGGCGGGCGGTTCGGCCGAGGTCGCCGTGGTGTTCCTGGCCCAGCACAGCATTGCCCCGACGTGGCAGTACACGTCTGAAGCGACCACCTCCGGGGACCAAACGAAGGTCCTGCTGCTGCGGGAGTTTTCCATCGCCGGTTACGGCTACGCGTATCTCGTCGACGGGAGCGGCGAACGCTACGGCCTCGAGGTTGACCTCAAGGGCAACACGCCGACGCTGGCGACTGGCCAGCTGCCGCTGAGCCTCGACACTGCGAGCTATCCGCTCATCAGCGCGGACGAAGCGGTCCGGTCGGCGCTTGCATCGTCGCCTCCCGTCGCGGCCAGCCCTGCGGTCCCGAGCGTGGCGCTGACCAGCGCCGAGCTGGTGTATTCGCTGGTGGTAGCGGGCGACCACAGCTTCTACGCGCCCGCGATTCTCTTCTCCGGGAGCTTCACGGTCGGTGGCAAGACTTACGTGAAGCGCGTGCTGGTGCCGGCAGTCGATCCGTCCCAGCGCTCTTCGTAAGGCGACCCGATAGACTCCCCCCTAGAGAGAGGAGTGGGAAAGAAACAGGTCAGACAGGTCCGCCAGCAGATGCGGCAGGTGCAGCCCAAGACGGACTCAGCGACGAGCCCGGGCCAGACCCGCAAGCAGCGCGAGCGGTACGTGCAGGCGGGCGGCATGCTCCAGGGCTACGCACCCGACTTTGTGATCCGCATGGGCTACATCGCGGTCGCGGTCGGCGTGGTCTGCCTGCTGGTCATCGCGGCGTGCCTCGTTTTTCTACCTCCGATCTACGGATGGCCGGTCGCGATCGCAGCCGCGCTCGCGTGGATACTGCCGATCGCGCTGCTCGCGAGCTTCATCGCGCCTGGCTTCCAGCTCGCCCGCAAGGATCGGAAAACCGAAGCCCGGCTCGTACAGGGGCAGCTCGTCGGAGCGAGCTCCGTCAGCACCTCGATGGGGCTCGGGATGATGATGGTGCAGACGCGCGGCGGGGTTGAGCAATACCTCGTGCCGCCGGCGCGCCTCAAGCAGGTTCCGGGCAACCAGGTCAACGTCGTGGTGACAGTGACGCCGCACCTCCGACACGTCCGCTCGGTGGGCGTGATGGGCCAGCGCATGGTGGGCCGGGTCGAGCCGCCGATGCCACCGGTGATGAAGCGCCTCCAGCTGCTGCCGCTGCTGACTCCGGTCGCGCTGACCCTCGGCGCAGTCATCGGCGACGATGCGGTCGCCCTCGCGCCGATCAATCCGCCGCTGCTTCACGCGGCGCTCGCGGTTCTGGCGGGCGCGGCCCTGGCGGGCGCCGTTTACGGCGTGTCCTACCTGCTGCAGCGCCAGATGATGACCGAAGTCCAGGCGCTGGTCCCTAAGACTTAGCCAGCTCTTCTTTCTCAGCGATCACAGCCGGTTCGGGCGTGGCAACAGCGGCGGGCTTGTCGCTCGACGAGGTGGATGGCACGAGCTTCTTGCGCTGCGGGTAGGTCGCGATCAGAAGCAGGCTGAAGGCCAGCCCGAAAAAGACCGGGCCGAAGTGAAACGGCGCGCGCCAGAGGTAATAGGACCCTGCTTCGAAAGCGACGACGACAAAGCCGTAGAGGATCCCCGCCCTAACCCAGCCGATGTTCCCCGCCGGGTTGACGGCGGCTGCCATCAGGCCGATCCCGAGCACCGCGCCGGCGGCCGAGGTGTGGGTGCCGACCTCCTGGTCGAGCGGCAGCAGGGAGGTGGGTACGAGAGCAGCCGCCGCGCCGCCCACCAGCGCCATGCCCATGAGCAGCATCGCGACCGTAAGCAAGATCCGTCTCATGGCCCCGACTGTATACGGCCGGCACATGGTTAGACTCGAATCGATGACAAATGACGTTCACATCACGCCCGAGGGGCTCGAGGGCGTAAGGAAGGAGCTCCACGAGCTGACCACCGTCCGGCGCCCGTCGATCGTGGCCAAGATCAAGGCGGCACGCGAGTTCGGCGACCTCTCCGAGAACTTCGAATATCACGCCGCCAAGAACGAGCAGGGAATGATGGAGGCGCGTATTAACGAGCTCGAGGCGATCGTCAAGAACCACGTCCTGATCGAGACGAAGGCCAGGACAGGCGTGGTCGACATGGGCAGCACTGTGCGATTCAGAGAGGACGGAGCCGATGAGGAGAGATATCGCATCGTCGGCCCCGCCGAAGCCGACCCCAAGGCTGGACGAGTCAGCTACGAGTCCGCGCTGGGCAAAGCATTGATCGGGCACAAGGTCGGCGAGGAGGTCGAGATCAAGACCCCCAATAGCACGTACAGCGTGCGCATCATCGGCATTGAGTAGCGCCACCACGACCACGCCTCTCGAAGATCTCCGGTCATGGTTGGCGCGTCACAACCTGGACGCGGTCTACATCACCAAGCCCGTGTCGATCGCGTACCTGACCGGTTTTCACGCCGAGCCTTACGAACGCTTGATGGCGCTGGCTGTGCGGCCCGACCGCGCGACTCTAATCGTGCCCGCCATCGAGCAGGAGAAAGCCGCTCGGCATTCGGACCAGGCCGAGGTCGTTTCGTGGCGTGACGGAGAGGACGCGTACGCGCTCGTGCGCGCGGCGCTCGATGGCTGCGTGGAGGTCGGGGTCGAGAAAGAGCACCTGAGCCTTCTCGGCGCGGAGATGCTGATCGCGCGCACCGCGGCACGTGAGATGGTCGACGTGAGTCCAGAGATCCGGCGCCTGAGGCGGATCAAGAACCAGGCTGAGCTCGACAAGCTGGCGCGCGCCGCAGCGATCACCGACGCGGTGACCGAAGAGGTCATCAGCCGGCTGCGTCCCGGACAGACCGAGCTCGAGGTTTCCGTCCTGATCAGCTCGGCCGTCGGCGAGCAAGGCGGGACGCTTTCCTTCGAAAGCCTGGTCCAGTCCGGACCCAATTCGGCTCTCCCTCACATGCGACCGACGAGCCGCAAGCTTGCGGCAGGCGATCTCGTACTCCTGGATTTCGGCGCGGCGTTCGACGGCTACCGCGCCGACACGACGCGCATGGCGGTGGTTGGCGACCCGAGCGCACGACACAAGGAGATCCACGGCCTCGTGCTCGCTGCACACGATGCGGCGATCGCTGCAGTTAGTGCCGGCACGACGACAGGTGCGATCGACGCGGCCGCCCGCCAGGTGATCGAAGCCGCCGGCATGGGCGATCGGTTCTTCCACCGGGTCGGACACGGCATCGGCCTGGAGGCGCACGAAGACCCAAGCGTCGACCCGGGTTCGGCGATCGTGCTCGAGGCGGGCATGGTGTTCACCATCGAGCCTGGGATCTACATCCCGGGGTGGGGCGGAGTCCGCATTGAGGATGACGTGCTGGTCGAGCGGTCGGGATGCCGGGTCTTGACGATGGCAGACCGATCGCTGCGCGTGATTCGAGAGCGCTAATGCTCGCTCCGGGCATGCGCAGGACCGCGCAGCGGACGATGGTTTACAACGCCATCGTCAGTCTCGGGGGCCACTGCACCGCGGAGGAGATCGCCGAGGAGCTTCACAAGAGCAAGCCAGGTTTTCCGCGCAGCACCGTCTATCGAGCGCTCGAGGCGCTCACCGCGTCCGGCTCGGTTTACGCCGCGCACCTCGGCGAAGGCGCCACGTACTACGAGCTTGCCACCGGCGATCACCACCACGCGGTCTGCCAGGTCTGCGGCGGAGTGCTGCACATCCAGGAAGAGCTGGTCAGTGCGCTGGAGACGCACCTCGAGGAGGGCCATCACTTCAAGCCTTTGCGAACAGAGGTGCTGGTCGTCGGGATATGCGATTCGTGCTCTCGGACGCCGGGCCGCAGGGCGGAGCGCCGGCGTACCATCGACCCGCACTTTCACTTCACCGAAGGGTGAGGGGATAATCGCCCCGATGGAATCCAAGATCGTCGGCACCGTGATGCCCGTCCTCGAGCTAAGCATGCAGCCCAACGAGCAGGTCTTTGCCGAGTCGGGGCAGCTTGCCTGGATGTCGATGTCCCTACAGATGAAGACGTCAACCTCCGCCGGCGGTCAGCAGGGCGGATTCATGGGCGCCCTTGGCCGGGCGGTGGCCGGAGGCACGCTTTTCATGACCGAGTACACGGCGGTCGGCGGTCCGGGCCTGCTCGCGTTTGCCGCCAAGCTGCCGGGCCAGATCCTACCCATGGAGATTGCCCCAGGCCAGGGCTACATGGTCCATCGCCACGGGTTCATGTGCGCGACGATCGGTGTGCAGTTCTCAATCGGCTTCCAGCAGCGGCTGGGCGCGGGGATCTTCGGTGGCACAGGGTTTCGCATGCAGCGGCTGCAGGGACAGGGCACGGCGTGGGTCGAGCTCACCGGCGAGGTGGTCGTTTACGACCTGCAGCCCGGCAACACACTGCGCGTCCATCCGGGCCACGTGGGCATGTACCAGGAGTCGGTGGGCTTCAACATCACCACGATTCCCGGCATCCAGAACGCATTCTTCGGCGGGTCAGGCCTCTTCCTCGCGGCCCTCACCGGTCCGGGGCGGGTGTGGCTGCAGTCGATGAGCATGCACCACCTCGCCCACGCGATCCAGGAATACCTTCCAAAAGCGGGGTAGTCAATAACATCCTGTCAGCCGGTTAGTTCAGGAGGACATCTGCAATGGCCAAATATCTGATCGAAGCCGCGTACTCGCACGAGGGGCTGAAGGGCCTGGTCAAGGATGGCGGCAGCGGCCGTCGGGCAGCGGTGGAAGTGGCGGCCAAGGCGCTGGGCGGCCGGATCGAATCGATGTATTACGCCTTCGGTACTAGCGACGTGTACGTGATCGTTGAAGCCCCAGACAACGTCTCGGCGGCTGCTCTTGCGCTCGCTGTCGGAGCGACCGGTGCGCTCTCGCACTACAAGACGACGGTGCTGCTCACTACCGATGAGGTGGATCAAGCGGCCAAGAAGTCCGCCGGAACCGGCTACCGACCACCCGGCCACTAGACCTCTAACCCGATGCCTGGACGCTGGTTGACCTTTGATTGCTTCGGTACGCTGATCGACTGGCGTCACGGCATCAGGACCACCGGGGAGCTGCTTTTCCCGGGACACGGTCAGCAGTTCCTCGACGCCTACATATCGCTGGAAGCGGAGGTCGAGACCGAGGGATCGTTTCGACGCTACCGGGCAATCCTCACGGAGACGACCCGCCGGGCTGCGCGGCAGCTCTCGCTCGAGCTAAAGCCGGATGACGCGACGGCCCTGGTGTCGACGATTCCCTACTGGCCGGCGTTCGGCGACGTGGGTCCCGCGCTGGGTGAGCTGCGAAAGGAAGGTTGGAAGTTCGCCCTGTTGACCAACTGCGATCGCGACATCATCGCTTTGACCCAGCGCCGCCTACCCGTTCCTTTCGACGCGGTCGTCACGGCGGAGGATGTCTCGGCCTACAAGCCGGACCCTGCGCACTTCAAGCTCTTCCAGTCCACGTTCGGCGCCTCGGCCGACGTCTGGATCCACGTCGCGCAGAGCTACTACCACGACATCAAACCGACGAGCGTGCTGGGCATCTCGCGAATCTGGGTCAACCGGCAGGGCGAAAAGGACGATCCATCGTTGGCGGATGCGGTGGTGCGAGGCATGGACGAGTTGCCGGCGGCGGTGAATCGACTGGCGACACCTGCCGGCTAGTCTGGTGCGGCGCGCGCCTCCGCGAACTCGCAAGCATCCGCGATCACGCTCACGGCATAGCTGAAGTCCAGGTCAACGCCGCCCCAACCCGCTTCGGGCGTGCTTGGACTGATGCGCGGATCCTTTTCGAGGATGACGGGATCGCGAGGCGGTGGCTGAATCACGTGGCCGTCGTCCGTTTCGAACGAGTAGCCATCCGGTG
>JBGPYE010000058.1:0-7811 GCA_041493095.1 Candidatus Dormibacteraceae bacterium | reverse complement strand
TCGCCGAAGGCGACGAGCGCTGGAACAGCTTCGAAGTGCCGAGACTGCAGCTTGCATCAGTGCTCGAGCCTCTGGTGGGCGCCGTCGGCCGCGCATCCCTCGACGAGTTGAGCTCATTGAGGGAGCAGGTTCGTTAAGAAAATGCGTGTGAACATTTTCCGCAAGGCGTATTCAGTCGGTGGCGTCGTGCTGCTGCTGGAATTCTTAACGCAGTTCTACGTCATCGCGGCGTCGATGTTCACAACCATGTCAAGGCAGATCGCGGAGGCGACGAACGCCGACGTCGCGACAACCGCGCTCCAGAACGTGGAGCCATTCACCGCGGTTCACGCCGTCAATGGAGTCTTCATCATCCCATCGACAATCCTGGTTCTCGTCGGCCTCTCCTTCGGCGCACGCTATCCCTGGAGGACGACGGTCCTGACGGCGCTGCTTTTGGTGTTGATGGCGGTCCAGTTCGCCCTCGCAGTCGTCGGCTTCCTGGGAGTTCCCGCCATAGGGGGTCTGCACGGCATCAACGCCCTGGTCATGGTCGGACTAGGCGGGTGGTTGACGTGGAAAAACTGGGCCTTCGGACGCCGAGCACCCGCCAACCCGGTAGCGATCCGGCACGCCGAGGCGCCATAACGAGATGCAGTTAACAACCAGGGTTCCAGTCGGCTCGATCAACTTCTAACCTCCGGGCAAAACGACTGGAGGTTCGCATGCTTTTACTCGCCGCCGGACCGGATATCACGCCGCTCACCGATCTCATCAACAACTGGATTCACATCGGCCAGGCGTTGGTCGGTTCGGTGGGTGCCTTGGCATTTATTTTTGCGTTCATCTGGAAGATCACCGCCGTCGAGTCGAAGACCGCCCTCGAGGCCAAGCAGTGGATCCAGCGCATCGTGGTCGGCACGATCGGCGTCGAGGTTGCCGGCTCACTGGTCAGCATCCTGACCAATTCAGTGCCCGCGTCAGCGACCCACTGAGCCTTCGTCGTGGATCAGCTCCAGGACCTCATCGTCAAGCTGACGCAGCTGCTGGATTGGCTGTGGCCGTTCGCGCATCCGAAAGAGGTCGTGCTCGGGATGCTCAACGACAGCATCGGCCTTTTGCTCCGGGTCTGGTTTGACTTCATCCTCCGCACCACGGACTTCGAGACGGGCGGCGATTTCACCAAGAACGCCACCATCCAGCACCTCGAGCCCGTGGTTCAAGTCGCGGCCGACTCGGCGCTCGTCCTCGTCGCCGTATGGGCGTCGTATCGAATCATGTGGAGCCACGGCCTGCGGAGCCAGTACGCGGCGCGCATCTTGCTGCCGCGCCTTTTCCTCAGCGTCATCCTCATCAACTTCTCGCTTCCGATGTTTCAGGCCGTGGTTGCTGCTAGCAACTCTTTGTGCTGGGCGGTCCAGGGCCTCGGCACTCTCAACGACCCGACCAGCTGGTGGACGGGCTTGGCCAGCGCGCCGAACGCAGCCGCGTGGCAGGTCGTCACGACTGCGGCGCTGGCAGCCGGCTATGACGTGCTGGCGATCACCTACCTGGTGCGTTACGCGATCCTGATCGTGCTCGCCATCACCGCACCTCTGGCCGGCCTCTTGTTCACCCTGCCTGAGACGCACCACTGGTCGAAGGTCTGGGCCTCGCACTTCGTCACCAATCTATTAATGCAGCCAGCGCAGCTGTTTGTGCTGTCGATCGGCTTTGCCCTGGAGAACGGAGGCAGGACGCCGGTCCACCACCTGTTCGCCCTCGCCTCGCTTCTGATCGTGTTCAAAGTGCCTGGGGCGATCGGCGGGGCCGAGAAGGCGGCTCACAAGCTGCAATCGACAGTCGAGGGTGCGTTCAAAGCGGTCGGCCACGCGATGGCTCACGCGTGATCGGCGTCTCGCGTATCGCCGCTGTGTGTGGGGCGGCGGCCCTTGTCTGGTCCGTCGCCGGCTCGCAGCTCCCAAGCCACGCCCGGCTGCCGTTGAGCGCCGTGGTCGGGGGAGCTGTGATCAGCCTTCCGTTCGGCTGCACCACCTTCGAGCTGGAACCGTACGACCCGTTCTGTCCAGGGCGACACATACACACGGGCGTCGACCTGGCGGCGGCGACTGGAACGGCCGTGTACTCGGCCACTCCCGGCACCGCCCGCGTTGGTTTTGACCCCAACGGCGCCGGGCTCTACGTCGCGGTCTCAGTCGATGCGCACGCGCGCGTCCTCTACTGTCACCTCTCCACCATCGCAGTCACAAACGGAGAGGCGGTCAGCGCGGGCAAGGTGGTCGGCGCGATCGGCCAGACCGGATTGGCGACCGGTCCTCACCTTCATCTCGAGGTCCAGGTGGACGGGCGCTCGATCGACCCCGCCGCGTGGCTCGCCCATTAACAGGCTGGGTAGGCATGGGCTCGCGCGATACCTACGCTGGCCTCAAATTCTCGGAGGTGATTCGATGGTCAACAAAGTGATCCTGATCGGCAACCTGACGGCGGACCCGGAGGTCAAGGCGACGCCCAAGGGCACATACGTTGCCAACCTGCGGCTGGCGACCAACACATATCTGGGCAAAGATGAGGCGGGCAACAGCAAAGAGGAGACCGAGTTTCATCGCCTGGTCGCTTTCGGGAAGCTGGCCGAGTTTGCGGGCCAGTATCTGCAAAAGGGCAGACCTGTTTATGCGGAGGGGCGCCTCCGCACCAACAAGTGGGAGGACAGCGCCGGCCAGAAGCACAGCCGCACGGAGGTCGTGCTCGAAGACCTGCAGTTCGTCGGCCCCAAGCCGAAGGAGGCCGCAGCAGCCTAGCGTTTGTCGCCCAACCCTATGCCGTCGAAGTAATCTTGTAATCGATGGCCGAAGACATTCGCGCGTGGTTTGCGGGCAAGCTGCCCGCCGGCTGGATCGCCGGACCCCCGGAGGTGACCAGCGACGGCGACGAGATCCTCGTCATGGGGAGCCTCCCCGACGTGGAGCTCGCCGCCGGCACCTCCGAGGAGGGCCGGACCGCGGCTCGGGTGGCCCGCATCGACCGCTTCCGCGAGGAGACGAGGGACGAGCGGGTGAAGATCGCCAGGGAGGCCGAACGGCACTTTCGCCGCAAGGTCGCCTGGGGCGCGCGCTGCGGAGACCAGGCCAAGATCTTCACGACCCTGAGCGTGCCCGTCATGACCCGGCTGCGGATGTCCGAGCGGTCCATCCTGGACACCCTCGTGGCGGGTGGCGTGGCCAGGAGCCGGAGCGACGCCCTGGCCTGGTGCGTGCGCCTGGTCGGGATGCACCAGGCCGACTGGATCAAAGGCCTCCGAGATGCCATCGTCAAGGTGGACGAAGCGCGCAGCAAAGGACCCCTCAACTAGCAAGACTGAACCTGCAGGCCCCGTTGCTACCCTGTGGGCACTTTGATCGCCGAGGGCGGCCGCCGGAACGTGGTGATCATGGGTGCAGGCCCCGCCGGGCTAACCGCCGCTTACGAGCTCTTCAAGCACAATGTCCCGGTCACCATCCTCGAAAAAGATCCGGTGCAGGTCGGTGGTCTCGCGCGCACGGTCGAGCACAAGGGCTATCGGTTCGACATCGGCGGCCACCGCTTCTTTTCCAAGAACCAAGAGGTCGAAGACCTCTGGACCGAGATCCTCGGGGACGAGATGCTGAACCGCGGGCGCCTTTCACGGATCTACTATCGCGGACGATTTTTCGCCTATCCGATCAAGGCTGCCAACGCGTTGTGGAACCTCGGGCCGGTTGAAGCCGTGCGCTGCTTGACAAGCTACGCGTGGGCGCGCGTGCGACCAGTCAAGAACCCCCGGAGCCTCGAGGACTGGGTGCGGAACCAGTTCGGATGGCGCCTCTTCAGCATCTTCTTCAAGACCTACACAGAAAAGGTGTGGGGGATCAGCACCAAGGAGCTGTCGTCCGACTGGGCGGCGCAGCGCATCAAGAGCCTTGATCTCTGGCTGGTGATTCGCAGCGCGCTGCTCCCGCGACGAGCGGCGAAAAATCGCGGTGAGGTCGTCACGACGCTGATCGACAAGTTCCGCTACCCGCGGTTCGGACCGGGGCAGATGTGGGAGCGCGTCGCTGAGATCAGCCGGACGAAAGGCTCCCCGGTCCTCTTTGGACGATCTATCGACCAGGTGATTCATGAGGACGGCGCCGTCACGTCGGTGGTCGTGCGCACTCCGCGCGGTGAGGTCGAAGAGCATGCCGGCACTCATTTCGTCTCCAGCATTCCGATTCGCGAGCTGATCGCCCGCCTCGATCCGCCGGCGCCCGACGCCGTGCGGCGCGCTGCGGAAAGCCTTGGCTACCGAGACTTCATCAGCATCGCGCTGATGATCGACCGGGCGGACGTGTTTCCGGACAACTGGATCTATATCCACGACCCGAGCGTCAAGGTCGGCCGGATCCAGAACTTCAAGAACTGGAGCCCGGATATGGTCCCGGACCAGACCAAGACATGCCTGGGCCTCGAGTACTTCTGTTTCGAGGGTGACGGGCTGTGGGCGTCCGATGACCGCGCGCTGATCGCGCTCGCGACCACGGAGCTGGCGCAACTGGGAATCTGCTCGGCGGAGCAGGTTTTCGACGGCGTCGTCGTCCGCCAGCAGAAGGCGTACCCGGTTTACGACGACGCGTATCAAGCCCACGTGGACGTGATCCGCGACTACCTGCAGTCCCACCTACCGAACCTGCACCTCGCCGGCCGCAACGGGATGCACAAGTACAACAATCAGGACCATTCGATGATGACGGCGCTGCTCGTGGCGCGGAACATCGCGACCGGCTCGGCGCTAGACCCCTGGAAGGTGAACGCGGACGCCGTGTATCACGAAGACATCAGAGTCGGCGAGCGCGACACGACTGGCCGCCAGGTGCCGGAGAAGATCGCAGCCCGCTGACCGGCTGTCTGGCTAGGCCATTTTTTTCGGTCGAGCGAAGTTCGCGGCCACCAGGCTCGCCACCGCCAGTGCGACGAACAGCACCGCGTGCGTGTAGTGATGCGATGCGTGCGTGTCGCTGACGAGGATCTGCAACACCCCGAACGCATACAGGACTGCCACCACCAGGAAAACGACTGCCAGCAGCACCAGACCCGCGGCTAAAGACGTGCCCCTCATGGATTGAACGTTAGCAAAACCAGGCTGGCCAACCCGGCCGCTGCGCAGTACCAGCCGTAGGGGTCGAGACGGCCGGATCTGAAGTAGCGAAGCAGGAACCTGGCGCTGAGATACGCCGCGATCGACGCGAGGACCGCACCCGCGAAATACTCGCCCAGCGGCACGTTCGGAGAGAGCAGAAGCGGGACCTCGATGAGGCCAGCGGCCGCGATGATCGGCGTCGCAAGCAGGAACGAGAAGCGCGCGGCCTCCTGGTGGCGAAGGCCGGCGAGAAGCCCGCCGGCGATCGTTACGCCGGAGCGGGAGATTCCCGGCAGCAGCGCCAGTGCCTGTATCGCACCGACGAGGGCGGCGGCGCGGAAGCTGATGTGCTCGGCGGCTCCGAATCTCTCCTCTTGCTCGACGCGCGGCTTGCCTGCGAGCGCGGCTCGGCGTTCGGCCCTGCGGCGCAGCACCTCCGCGCCGAGCATCAGAAATCCGTTGATCAAAAGAAAGCCGGCGGCGGCCTTTGGATTCGCGAACAGGCTCTTCAGCGCGTGCTCGAGAAAGACTCCGAGGATCCCGGCTGGGATCGTGCCCACCAGCAGCAGCATGGCCAGGCGCTCGGAATCGGACTTGATCTGTCCCCGGAAAGCGGCAGTGAAAAAGCCACGGATGATGGCGACCCACTGGTCGCGGTAGATGATCAGGAGCGCGGTGGCGGTGCCGAGGTGAAGCAGGACGAGAAAGGGGACGAACGACGCGTCCGACGTCTTGAACGTCCAGTGAAGCAGGCTCGGGATCAGCACCGCGTGCCCCAGCGACGACACGGGGAACAGCTCGGTCGCACCCTGCAGCACACCCATGAACAACGCCTGAGCCCACGTCACCGGCATATATTGCTGAAGCCGTGGCCCGCCTCGCCGCCTTCAACCCCGCAGTCAAGACGCTCGACGAATCGATCGCCAGGGCTCAGATCGCGGAACGGCTCGGCTTCGAGTCGATCTGGACCTCGCAGCTGCCCGACGCGCGGGACGCCTCGCTGGTCCTTGCGGCCTACGCCGCCGCGACGAAACGGGTGGGCCTGGGCACCGGCGTGCTGCCCATCTACACGCGGCATCCCACCGCAATGGCGCAGATGGCGGCCACGCTCGATGAGATGTCGGGCGGCCGCTTCATTCTGGGGATCGGGGTCAGCCACAAGGTCACCGTCGAGTCGATGTGGGGAATGCATCTCGACAGCCCGGTCGATGCGATGCGCGAGTACCTCGACATCGTGCGCACGAGTCTTCGCGACGGCTCTTGCGCAATCGAGGGCAAGTACTTCACCGCGCGGTGGGCTTACTCGGGCCCGCGCCGCCCGGACCTGCCGGTCATGATCTCTGCGCTGAACCCACGCATGCTGGACCTCGCCGGCGAGCATGCGGATGGAGTCGTGCTCTGGATGTGCTCGCCGGGCTACATCCGCGACCACGTCGTACCGGCGGTCACCGCCGGCCGGAAGAAGGCCGGCAAGTCGCTCGACGGCTTTGAGATCGTCGCCCCTGTTCCCGTGTGCCTGACGACCGACCGCGCTGCAGCCCAGGCAGTTTTCCGCCAGACCGTGGAGCGGTACGCCAACCTCCCGTACTACCGAAAGATGATGGACGCGAGCGGCTTTGCCGCCGAGCTGGCGTCAGGCGAGATCAGCGAGGGCATGCTCGACGAGTACGCCGGCATAGGCGACGAGACCCAGGTTCGTGACGCGATCAGGCGCTACCGGGAGGCCGGCGCAACGCTGCCCGCCGCTGGCCCATTCGGCGGACACAAAGGCGGGGCTGGTTTCGAGGCGACGCTGGAGGCGGCCGCCGGCGCCTAACCGAGCTTGCTCGAGGCTTCGTCCAGCAGCTGCTGGGCGGTGTCGAACTCACGCCGCACCGCCGCGTCCTCGGCCCGCCCGAGGAGGGCGACCACCTCGTCCCAACGCTCAGCGTCACGCTCGGTCAGTGCGGCTCTGACCTGGCCGATCGTCTGAGTTGCGAAGAGTAGGCCGCCGCCAGGGTTGTCCAGGATCTGCCGCGCGATCTCCAGCTGTCCGACTGCCCAACTGATGATGGAATCGCCGGGGTGGGTCTCGATCTCCTTCGGGCGAAGCACTTCCATGCGAGATCTATTCTCGGCCAAGCGAGGTGAGCGCTTCTCCGGTCAGGCGATAGACCGTCCATTCGCTGTTGGGCCTGGCCCCCAACCGCTCGTAAAAACCGATCGCGTCGCGGTTCCAGTCGAGCACGGACCACTCGAGCCGGCCGCAGCCGCGCTCGACGGCGATTTGCGCGAGCCGCTGGAGCAGCGAGCGCCCGATGCCCCGACCCCGGTGCTCGGGGACGACGAAGAGATCTTCGAGGTAGATCCCCGGCAGCGCCAGAAAGGTCGAGAAATTGTGAAAGAAGAGCGCGAAACCAACCGGCGCGCTGCCGTCTTCGGCGAGCAGCGTCTCCGCATACCGATGCGGCCCAAAAAGATTCTGAGCGAGCAGGTCCTCGGTCATCGTGACGTCTTGCTCCAACTTCTCGAATCGCGCAAGCCCACGGACCAGCTCGGCGATGGCCGGCACATCGGCCGCCTCGGCGGGACGGATGACCAGGGTCATTTCGGGCGGTCGCGCAAGCGAAAGACAAAACGCATCGCCCCATGAGTATCCGAGAAGCTGGCAATCTTGTTGTCGACCAGGCCCGCGGCCAGGCCCGCTTCGATGAGGTCGGTG
>JBGPYE010000139.1:0-5220 GCA_041493095.1 Candidatus Dormibacteraceae bacterium | reverse complement strand
CGCGAACGCTTCGCCGCCCTCGGGGCGGACGATGGCGCCGTCGTGTACTGCGGTTCGGGCGTCAACGCGACCCACCACCTGCTGGCGATGGACGTGGCTGGGCTGCGCAACGGGCGCCTGTACGCGGGCTCCTGGAGCGACTGGTCGAAGCGCGACGCGCCGGTCGCCACCGGCAAAGATCCTGGCTAGGTTTTAGGATTCTGGCGTGATCCTCAAAGGCAAGAAGATCCTGATCGCGGGTATGTCAGACCGGCGGAGCATCGGTTATGCCATCGCGGTCGAGGCGCAGAAAGAGGGCGCGGAGCTGCTCCTGACGAGTTTCGGCCGGATGATGACCATCACGCAGATGACTGCGAAAAAGCTCAATCCCGTGCCGGAAATCCTCGAGATGGACGTGCAAAAACCTTCCGATATTGCGGCCGCGGCGCAGGCAGTTGGCGAGCGCTGGGACAGGTTGGATGGCATCGTGCATTCGGTCGCATTTGCACCCGCGGATGCCCTGGGCGGAAACTTCCTGAACACGCCCTGGGAAAGCGTCGCGACCGCGCTTCAGGTGAGCGCGTTTTCGTTCAAAGAGCTTGCGGCCGGCTTTCTTCCTTTGATGAAAGAGCACGGCGGTTCACTTGTCACCCTTGATTTCGACAACTCGACACAGGCGTGGCCGAAGTACGACTGGATGGGCGTCTCAAAAGCAGCGCTTGAATCAGTCACGAGGTATCTCGCGCGCGACCTAGGCCGTTACAAGATTCGTGTCAACGCCATCTGCGCCGGCCCGCTCGCGACGCTGGCCGCGAGCGGCATTCCCGGATTCAAAGACTTCGAAGAAGTGTGGGAAAAGCGGGCGCCGCTTGGTTGGAGTCTGCAGGACAAGTCGCCCGTCGGGCGCGCGGCATGCGCCCTGCTGTCCGATTACCTGGACATGACCACAGGCGAGCTCCTGCACGTCGACGGCGGCTACCACGCGATGGGGACAGAGCTTCCACCCCTCTAAAGGGGATCTCGTGTGACACCACATGTTGTGCCCAGGTGCGGACAGGGGCGCAACATCATGCTAGGCTCTCCAAAATTCTCCTTTGGAGGGATGCAGTTTGCGGGAGTGCCTGGTGATCTACGTGGACGCCGCTCTCGACAGGAACGGCCGGGCCGGATGTGGCCTGGCCGTTTTCGTTAGGGGCCGCGCGGTGTATACGGAATCGTTCGGCTTCTCGCACTTGGGAGGGTCGGCTCAGCTCGAGGCGCACGTGTGCGCCGGCGCCCTCGATCTCGCCGCCGCGCGCTGGCCTTATCACCGCGTCATCGTGCGCACGGATTGCGCACCGGTCGTCCGCAGTCGAATGCCGTCCAGCGACAGTTTTCGCATCGCGGTGTATGAAGTTCGCGAGCGATGCAGGCGTGGATGGCGCGTCGTCCGTTATGTGAGTCGTAAAGCGAATCCTGCACACGAACTTGCACGCGAAGGACTCAAGAGTTTGTCGAGACAACAGGTGCTCGTGGCCGCGTAAGCTAGGTTTTCACGGCCAGCTTCTTTACGCAGGAGTCGCCATGTCACCAGACGACACAGCGCAAGGTTCGGACGCCCCCGTACGTCGACGTCGGGGTCGAAAGCCTGGCGCGGGAAGCACAACTCCAACCGGACGAACGCGGCGCAGGCGCCTCGGCGGTCCTGAGCTCACGCAGCAGCTGAACCAGATGGTCGCCGAGCTCATCAAAGAAAATCGAAAGCTGAAGCGTCAGGTTGTGAAGTTGACCGAGCGCGGATCGACAGTGGCGAGCAGCGCGGTGGATCGGACCCTGCGTACCATCCAGCGCCGCGTACAGAAAGCGCTGACGGCGCCGGCGAAGAGGCGGCGCAGAAAGTCCACAACAGCGGCGACAACGCGAAAGAAAGCAATCACTCGAAAGCGGCGATAAATACGCGTAGGCGCCGAAAAGCGGTCTAGCGCTGCTGGTAGCTTGGGTTTCCAGGGGTCGCCGCGGCGGCCTGCATAGACCTGGCCGTGCGATACGCGTCCACGATGCTGAAGAGCCAGAGGCCGCCACCGCCAAGCTCCATCGGCACTCCGACGGCCGCACCGATCACGGTGAGGTCGAGGTCGAAGCCGACAAACTGCAGGCCTCCAATGCCAAGCAGGTAGGCGAGGCCCTTTGCATTGTGCCCGAGATAAAAATGGCCGCACCCGGGAACGATGGCAAGCGCGGCCGCGACGAGCGGATTCTTGCGCCGCGGAACGACGGTTGCCTGGTATCGACCGGAGGCCGGAGCCCCGCAGCGAGGACACGGCGCGATCGGATTGGTCAGCACGGCGCCGCACGTACCGCAGAAGACGTCGGCTGCCATGACTCCAATATATGCCCGTTTTTGTTAGCCTCCGAACCATGGATCTGGGCTATACGTCCGAAGAGGAAGCCTTCCGGGAAGAGGTCCGATCGTGGCTCGACTCGAACCTGCCTGCTGAGTGGCGCGGTCGTGGCGTCGGCGGCTTCCGTGAGGACGACGAGACCGACCTTCAGCGCCAGTGGCAAAGCCGCCTCAACGAGGGCGGCTGGCTGAAGCTGGCCTGGCCCCCCGAGGCGGGCGGCCGCGCGGCCACACCGGTCATGCAGGCCATCTATCAAGAGGAGATGGCGAAGGCCGGCGCGCCGATCATCCTCGGTCGACTCGGGGTGAGCCTCCTAGCGCCGACGCTGCTCGTCCACGGTTCGCAGTGGCAGAAGGATGCCTACATCGACAAGATCCTCAGCGGCGAGCTGATCTTCTGCCAGGGCTTCAGCGAACCAGATGCCGGCAGCGACCTCGCCGGCCTGCGCACTCGCGCGGAGCGGCGCGACGGCAAATGGATTCTCAACGGCCAGAAGACGTGGTCGAGCGGCGCGCACTACGCGGATAAGAGTTTTCTTTTGGCGCGCACCGACGCGCAGGCAGATGCGCACCGGGGCATCGGTTTCTTCCTGGTCGACATGCATCAGCCAGGCGTCGAGGTGCGGCGCATCCACCAGATGACCGGAGGCGGCGAGTTCTGCGAGATCTTCCTTTCGGGCGCAGAGGTCGAGGATCGGGACATGGTCGGCGAGAACAGTGCTGGCTGGAAGATCGCGATGACGGTGTTCGGTTTCGAGCGCGGCGGCCTGGCGCAGGCGGCTCGGTTCGAGCGGGCGGTTTTGGAGCTGGCGTCACTGGCACGCGATCGTGGAGCCGGCAACGATCCGCGCGTGCGCCAGCAGGTCGCGCAGGCCCAGATCGAAGCGCACGTGTTCCGCCTCATCGGCCTTCGCAACCTGACCCAGGCCCAGCACGGCCACGCGCCTGGAGCGGAGGCGAGTGTGACCAAGCTCTACTGGAGCGAGATGGACAAGCGCATCCAGGAGACCGCGGTCGGCTTGCAGGGCCCGTACGGCGCCCTCGCGCCCGACGAGCCGATGGCTCTGGAGGATGGGCGCTGGCAGTACGGCTGGATGTGGGCCCAGGGCGAGACGATCTACGCGGGGTCGTCGGAGATCCAGCGCAACATCATCGCCGAGCGCGTGTTGGGGCTTCCTCGAGGCCGGTGAGCGCGACGACCTCCGTCGTCGAGCGCCTGCGCGCCCGGATCGGGGTCGCGGCCCCGCCCACCGAAGCGACGGTCGAAGCGGGTCACCTGAAGCGCTTCGCTGAAGCGATCGGAGATGACAACCCGCGCTGGAGGACCGAAGCGCCGCCTACGTTCCTCGTCGCGCTCGCTCCCGTGTCGCTGCACCTCTCTGAGGCGGAGGAGTACGGCAAGGGTTGGCTCAACGGAGGCAACCGGTTCGAGTACTTCGAGCCGGTGAAGGTCGGCGACCGGGTCACCGCAACGGGCAAGGTGGCGGACGTCTACGAGAAGACCGGCGGCTCGGGCAGCCTGCTTTTCATCATCTTCGAGACCGACTACGTCAACCAGGAGGGCCGCACCGTCGCGAGGCTTCGCGGCACGGCGATCAGGCGATGAACCTCACTGTCGGCCAGGAGCTGCCCGAGCTGGTCAAGCATCCGACGACGCGGCAGCTCGTGCAGTACGCCGGCGCTCAAGGCGACTTCTACGAGATCCACTACGACCAGGCCTACGCCCAGAGCGTGGCGCTGCCGGGAGTGATCCTGCACGGGCTGCTGAAGGCCGCCTTTCTCGGCCAGCTCGTCACTGACTGGCTGGGCGATCGCGGAAGTCTCAAGAGCTTCGAGGTCAGCTATCGCGGGATCGACGTCCCGGGCCGGCCCTACGGCTGCCGCGGCCGCGTGACCAAGGTCGACGGCGACCAGGTCGAGCTCGAGGTTTGGGGGGAAGACCCGGACGGCCAGCGCACGACGATTGGGAATGCAACCGTGGAGATGAAGAGCTAGATGGTGCTGCTAAAAGCGCGAAAGGGGACAACGGTCCCCTCTCGCGGGCTCTCCCCTAAATTCTCCTAGCGACGCGTGGAGGCGCTGGAAAGTGAACGCTGGGGGCCGGCCGGGATAAACCCGGCCTGCTGGCCACGCTAGCTCAAGTTAGGAAAAGGGCAGCGCCTCGTAGACGAGGCTGAAGGCACGGCGGAAATAGGGCACCTGCGCGCGAAGCGCGGCCATGCCCCGTATGGCCAGTAGCACTGAGGCGTCGATCACGCAGTAGCCGCCGGCGATCACCGACGGCGGGTTGCCTGACGGAATGTGCGTCCAGGGCGCCACCGGGACCCAGGCCCAGTTGCCCAGGGTGGTGCCGACGATCTCGAGCTCGCCGGTGGCGATGAAGATGGCCGAGAAGAGCGCCCACCGCGGTGAGCGCAGGACGAAGTAGGCGAAGATCGGCAGGCACATCGCCCCCTGGAGGTCGACGCGCCCCGTGATCACGGGCAGGATCGTGAGCCCGGCCACTGCCCACAAAGTGGCGCCCGCCAGGACCACGTGCGCGACACGCTTTCCGTACCGGATCACCACGGGAGTGCTCGCCGCGAGGAGGCCGAACAGGTACACGGCTCCGTGTCCGGGCGGTACGAAGAGCGGCACGTTGTGCAGCCGGTAGATGTACAGGCCCCAGATCAGGGAGCCGAAGACCTCGAAACCAGTGGCGACGATGACACACGTCCAGATCTGCAGGCGCTGCTCCTTCGGCGCCTTGAGCGCCGCCAGGTACAGGGCAGCGAACGTGAGCAGGCCGAGCAGCCACTGCTGCCAGAGCGCCGTGACTTTGCTGTCAGCGAGCAGCAGAAGGGGCGTATAGGTCAGCAGGT
>JBGPYE010000225.1:0-3470 GCA_041493095.1 Candidatus Dormibacteraceae bacterium | reverse complement strand
TTGAAAGCGTCGTATGGCTGGGCGCCCATCACCAGGTAGCGGCGGCCGAAGATGTGCGCGGGGATGGCGTTGATTCCAACCGACTCGGCCTCGCTGCGGTTGTCGTCGATCACCGCCGCGTAACGATCCTCCTCGATCGCCTTGCGCAGCTCGGTCGCGTCAAGCCCAATTGCGGCGCCGATCCTCACGAGGTCGTCGACGTCTTCGAGCCGACCGGTGCCTTCCCAATGCGCCTTGAACAATGCGAGGTGCATCTCCTCGAACTTGCCGTGCTCGCGCGCAAACTCCGCGGCGCCAAGCGCGCGCCGTGAGTTGATGATGACGTCGCGCTGCTGCATCGAAAGTCCGACCTCAGCCGCGATCGACTCGAGGTGGCTCCGTATCCGTTCGGAGCGGCCCCGGCCGAAATACGCTTCCAGCGGGATGCCCTCGACTGGAGCTTCCGGGTGCAGCTCGAACGGCCGCCACGTCACGTGCACCAGGCCCTCCCGCTCCAGCCGCTCGACTCGGACCGAGTCGATGTAGCACCAGGGTCAAACGTAGTCGGAGAAGATGATCAGCTCGACGGGCTCGGTTGCTTCAGACATCTGTTGAAATCAACAACCCGTTACGCGGGTGCACGATTCCAGAGAGCACGCGTTCTAACAGCCTGGGCCTCGAAACGCGCTTGCCACCTGCGCCGCGATGCGGGAATTGTTCACAACAAGCTCGACGTTCAGATCAAGCGACCGCCCGCCTGACAGCTCCGCCATCCGCGCGAGCAGTCGCGGGGTGAGCTCGGCGCCTGAAACGTCCCTCAATTCGCGCGCCGCGCGCTGCGCCATCTCTTCCGCGCCGTCGAGCTCCGCCGGCGGCGGCACGGCGACCACGATGCCGCGCGCACCCGTGTCCCAAGCCGCTTGCAGCACTCGAGCTGCGTCGCGGGGGTCTTCGACTCTCGCGCTCACCCGGCAGCCGCTGCGCCTCGTGTAGAAAGCCGGGAACTCGTCGACGCGGTAGCCGAGCACCGGAACAGAAAGGCTCTCGAGACGCTCGAGGGTCAGCGCGAGATCCAGGATGATCTTGGCGCCGGCGCAGAACACGGCGACCGGCGTCCTTCCTAGCTCTTCGAGGTCCGCGGATTGGTCTTCGGGGTGGCCGCGGTGCACGCCGCCGATGCCGCCGGTGGCGAAAAATCTGATCCCCGCCATTGAGGCCACGCGCATCGTGGCCGCGACCGTGGTCGCTCCAACATCGCCGCGAGCAACCGCGGGACCGAGGTCGCGCGAGCTGACCTTGACGGCTCCGGAGGCGATGCGCTCGAGGTCACCAGCGCTCAAGCCAACTCGGAGCTTGCCGTCGAGCACCGCCACGCTCGCCGGCACGGCCCCTTCCGCGCGAATCGCTTCCTCGCTCTTCAGCGCGGCTCGCAAGTTGTGCGGGGCGGGCAGGCCCTGTCCGACGATCGAGGTCTCGAGAGCCACCACGGGGCGTTTTTTGGCTAAAGCGTCAGCGACCTCTGGCGAGATCTCCAGCAGCGCGCTCAATTCGGTCGGGCTCCGGTACGCGTGACTGCTTCCGAGGCCACGATGACCGCACGCTCGGCGGCCTCGACCGGGGTGGCGCCGTGAAGCCACGCCGAGCAGAAAGCGGCGGCGAATGCGTCGCCGGCGCCGGTGGCGTCGACGCGCTGAACCGCAGGGGCTGGGATCTGACGGCCGAAGACGCTGCAGCCGGCCGGCCCGAGCTTGATCACGGGCACCTGCGCCAGGTGCTCCGGGGGAACCCCGATCGTTTCCACCTCCGCCGCGGTTCCGAAGAGGAGCTCTGGCTTGAGGCGGGCAAGGTCGTAGGCCATCCTTGACGGCCCGTATTCCAGCAGGCCGGCCACCGACGAAAGGTCGATCGAAAGCATTCCGCCCGCAGCGCGGACCAGGGCGATCGCAGCTCGCGCGGCCTGGCCGAGTGGGTTCACGAAGAGCGAATAGGCGGGGACGTGGATCAGCTTCACGTCGGCGAACCATGGCTCGAGCAGGTCGTCCGGGCGAAGACCGACGCTCGCACCGCGCTGGGTGGCCATGGCGCGGCCGCCGTCTGGACCGACCAGGACCGCAATCGCGCCGGTTGGCTCGGGGGCCCAGATCGGGCAGACCTCGACACCGTGGGCCTCGAGGTCGGCCACCAGCTGCCTGCCACGATCGTCGTCGCCGATCCGGGTGATCAGGCGGACCGGTTCGCCGAGGGCGGCGGCCCAGGAGCAGAAGTTGGCGGGCTGGCCTCCACCGCCTAGGCCGATCCTCGCCGTCCGATCGTCGTCGGGGCGCAAGGGTCCGTCGGGGACGATGGTGATGTCGAGCAGGAGATCGCCGATCGAAAGGATCATTGGTGTGCTGCACGAGGATAAGGGGATCCGCCTCAGTGCTCCGACCTCCTGGCTCCCTTAAGGGACCCTGAAATTCAACTTGCTCCCGGCAACCGGGCGCGCTATGTTAGCCAGGACTCCGGCGGCCGGGTGGGGGAGTGAAAGTGGGCTACACCAAGCGCGGCGTGATCGGTGCCGTCATCTCGTCCTTGTTCGCGTTCGCGCCGGGCACGGCGATCTCCACGGCGGCGACTGTTGATCCTGGCATCGGCAACGTGCCGCAGGCGCTGCAGAGCGACCAGGCGTACGCCGATAGCTACGGCGCCCATGCGGTCACCAACGTGTTTGTGACCAGCCAGCAGGTGAGTTGCTACCGCCCCGAAGTGCCGGTTGCCGTCAACAACGGCCCCAACGACGGGTATACGGGGGAGCTGCCTTGCCCTGGCGCGACCACCGGAGAGGACACGGGCGCCGCGGGGCCATACCCGTCGCAGGTCGGCAGCCGGCCTCCGTACCCGGCGAGCACATCGATGCTCGTCACCGATCACTCTGAGTCGGACGTTCGCGTCGACCCTCTCAACGCCAAGCACCTCATCGGCTCGAGCAAGTGGTTCACGGGCGCTGAGGGCTACAACCACCTGGTCGGCTTTTACGAGTCATGGGACGGCGGGAAGACCTGGCCGGTGATGGGCCACGTACCTGGCTATGAGGGCTTCACGGACAACACGGACCCCGTGGGCGCGTTCGACGCGTACGGCAACTACTACCAGGCGCTGCTCCCATACCAGTTCTTCTATGACAAGGGCGGCCACAAGAAATACGAAGTTGGAAACGAGCCCAACCCGGCGATCCCCAACGAAGCGGTTGCGGTGGCCGTGCACCCGCACGGTGCGACAGGTCCACGTGATTGGATCACGACCCACAACGGCCAACCTGACTACGTCTTCACTACCAACGCCGGCCTCGGCCAGGAGCCAGACAAAGAGTGGATCACCATCGACCGCAACAAGAAGCTGCCCAATGGGTCGCCGAACCCCAACTACAACCGCATCTACATGATGTACGTGAACTTCAATGGCAACGGCAGCAAGCCATATGTCCAGACCGCGGTTGCACACCAGGACGGCAC
>JBGPYE010000166.1:0-4733 GCA_041493095.1 Candidatus Dormibacteraceae bacterium | reverse complement strand
GAACATCGAGATGAACCCGACAAGGAAGACGTCAGTCCAGAATCCACTGATGCTTCGACCCGGCCGGATGAAGCTCACCGCGTAGCCGATGGGGAAGATGAACGCGGGCAGCAGCCTGCTCAATCGCCGGATGTCCCGCCGATAGCCCAGCCAGTCCTTGCGCGCGATCGCGCGAGCAGGAGATCCAACACCGCTTCTCCTCGTAACGTCGACGGTCACCGCTTTTGACGCGCCGTGTCTCCACACTGCCTGCGGACCGCCGAATACTCCAAGGCCCGTCAAGAGGGTGCGCTCGTAGAGGATCTCCGCCGCCGCGAGCACGATCGCAGCCAGTGCCAGCGAAAAAAGCAACCAGGTCGCGGCCGCTCCTGGATTGCCTGCGATCACCGCGCTCAGGGCGTGACCCGGCCAGGCCGAGGGCAACCACTCGATTTGATTGACGAACAATGTCAGGTTGGAGAGATCAGGCCGGCCCCGCGGTGAGAACGACTGCCGCAGGCTGAGGTTCCAGGCCAGATAGAAACCGGCGCCTGCAAGGCCGGCGACCGCGGCCGCCACGTCGCGCGCGCGCCGCGCAGGCACCCACCGCAGCACCACCGACATGAGGATCACCTGGAATGCGGTCGCGAGCAGTACCTGGAGGAAGATGAGGATCACCGCCAGTGCGAAATAGATGGCCGGAGCGTGGGAGCCGACACCGACGCCGACGGTTGCCATCAGCAGGATCAGGCTGATCAGCAGGTTTGCGCTCATCGCGAGCAAGAGCCTTGCCGCGAAGATCTCGATCGGCCGGACTGGCGCGAGCACCAGCTGAAGCAGGTCGCGTCCGACAAAGAAGGTGGCGATCACCGTCGGGAAACCGATGACGAGCATTAACACCGAGAGTGCGGTGAATCCTCCGGCCAGCATTGAGTCGCGCGCGCTTGGCAGGAACTGCCCAGCGGTTGCCCCGACAGTGAATGCGCCGCCCCCGATGAACACCGCGGCTGCCGCTAGGAAAACGGCCAGCCCTGCAAGGCGCACGGGCTTCCTCTTGAGCAGGCGGTGGCGCAGCGCGAGCAGCTCGGCCCTGAGGATGGTCCACGTCGCGGACCCACTCACTGTTTCGGCGCCAGCAGTCGCTCGATGAGCTCCTTTGATTCAGGCCCTGCTGTGAGCTTCAAGAAAAGGTCTTCGAGGCTTGCCTGGCCGGAGCCCGTCTGCGCGCGCAGCTCTTCCATCGTGCCGGTCGCGACGATGTGGCCGCGGTCGATGATCGCGACACGGCGGCACAGTGCCTGCGCGACCTCGAGGATGTGGGTTGAAAGAAGCACAGTGGTGCCGCGCGAGGCGAGCTCCTCGAGCAGGTCCTTGACGAGCCGGGCGGAGCGCGGATCCAGCCCGTTCGTCGGTTCGTCGAGCAGGAGCACCGAAGGCTCACGGATCAAAAGCGACGCCAGGCCGATCTTCTGGCGCATGCCGTGGCTGTATGCGCCGATCAGCTCACCGTTGCGATCCGCGAGCTCGAACAGTCCGAGCAGCCGCTCCATCCGCTGCTGACGTTCGGGGCCGCGCGGCATGCGGTAGAGGTCGGCGATGTAGTCCAGGAATTCGCGGCCGGTGAGGTGGGGGTGTACGAACGGCTCTTCGTCCAGGTAGCCGAGCCGGGCCTTGGCCTTCAGCGGATCGGCAAAGATGTCGATGCCGTCGATCAGCGCAGAACCGGACGTCGGCGTGATCAGGCCGCACAGCATGCGCAGCGTGGTCGTCTTTCCTGCGCCGTTCGCGCCGAGGAAGCCGACGATCTCGCCCCGACGGATCTGCAAGCTCACGCCGTCCACAGCGTTGAGCACGCCGAAGCGCTTGACCAGGTCGTTGGCCTCGATCGCGATGTGACCGTTTTCGGAGGGCGAGGCCATCATCGGCAGGGTACCAGCGCTATCTCCAGTGTCGATCCAGTTCTGAAGCGTATGTACGGCCGACGAGGTCCGCGTTGGTGAGCAGCCAGTTGTCGATGCGCCTGGTGCCGCGCGGCTTCTCATTCGAGACGAGCAGCTCCTCCATCAGGCCCTGCAGCTCCTGACGGGTCAGCATCACGTCGCGCATGTACCTCGAGACTATGTCGCCTGCCCACAGAGTCAGTCGAGGCGGCATGAAGACAAAACGCGGGCGGCGGCCGACCGCGATCGCGATGCCCTCCACGAGCTCCGCGTAGGTCACCGTGTCGGGGCCGGCGGCGTCGAGAGTGATGTTGTCGGTCTGCTCTGCGGCCCAGGTCGCGATCTCCGCCACGTCTTCGACGGATACAGGCTGTACGCGATAAGTCCCAAGCCCGGGGATGACGAATATCGGCATCCGCCTCAGCAGCCACGCGATGTTGTTGATCAGGATGTCCTCCGTCCCGAACACGAGCGTCGGCCTGACGATGGCCCACTGCAGGCCGGAGGTGCGAACTATCTCCTCGGTCCGCGCCTTGCCGGCGTAATAGTCCAGGTGGGAGTCGACGGAGGGATTGCTGACTGAGATCTGCACGATTTTGCGCACACCCGCTTCGGCCGCCGCGCCGACCAATGTCCTGGTGTTCGCGATCGCCTCACCGAAACCCATCCTGCCGTGACGGAAGCGGACCCAATACGTGTTGTACAGAACGTCGGCGCCGCGCAGGCTGTCGACCAGCGCTGCGCGGTCGGTGAACTGTAGCGGCGCGACGTCGACCTTGATGTCTTCCGCGCCTGGTCGCTTCGGGTGGTTCGTCAGCGTGCGCACGCGACGCTCCTGCGACAGCAGGCGGCGCGCGATGTACCGGCCCGTGTAGCTGAACGCGCCGGTGACTACGTCGAATCCCGGTGCCATCACCGGGGTGTCGCTAGAAGGGGAATCGAGTGAGGTCATATGCAAGTGAGCCAGGCTTGACGTGCCCAGAGATGACGACGCGCGGCCGGTGCCGGACCGCCTCCGCCGGGTGCACCTCTGGGCGAAGGCCGTTGAAGATCGGAAAACGCAGCGTGCCGTCTGGCGACCACTCGGAGTAGCGAATGCTCACCACGAGCTCGGGCCGCACCCAGTGGACGGGGCTGATCATGATCGGAGGCGGATCGAGGGGCGAATCCTTTGTCTCCAGCTCGACCAGTGAATCGCGAATCGCACCGGCCGCCGCCTCGTCGTAGCCGCCACCGACCGTCCCGCATGGCAGCAGGCGACCGTCTTCGTGATACCCGACCACCAGCGCGTCAAAAGGCTTCTCGCCCAGCCAGCCGATGACCACGAAGTCGTCCGACTTGACCGCCTTGACCTTGAGCCAGAACGGGCTTCGCTGGCCTGGCACGTAAGGGCTCAGCTTGTGCTTGGCGACCACGCCCTCGAGCCCTCGCTCGAGGCACGCCTCGAAGAGCTCGACGCCATCTTCCTCGATGTGGTCGGGCACGAAGATGTGGCCGCCGGCCTCGACGGCCTTCTTCAGCCGGGCCCGCCTGCGGTTGACGGGCTGCCGGAGCAGGGGCTTCTCTTCGAGGTACAGGGCATCGAAAGCCAGGAAGGCGGTGGGGATCTTGTCCATGAGGCTTGCGCCTCCCGCGAGACGTTCGCGCAGGCGGGTGTAGTCAGGCCGTCCGTCGTTGTCGGTGGCGACCAGCTCTCCGTCGATGACGCTGCCCGGAGGTATGCGCTTGGCCGCGGCGACCACCTCCGGCACATCGGCCGTGATGTCGTGGAGGCCGCGGTCCTGCAGGTGAACGTGACCCTCGGGATCCCTGAACACGATGCACCGCAGCCCATCCCATTTCACCTCGAACAGGTAATCGGGTGAGCTGAAAGGCGCCTCGGCCGACGCGGCCTGCATCGGCCTCATCTCGTCGTTGAAGCTCTCCAGGCCGATCTGAAGCTGGTCTGAGTCCTGCATCAGGGACCCAGACAGGTTAGGACGCTTTGCGGCGTGCCACCTTTTTCTCGGCCGGGGCTCGCTTCGCCTGGGTCCGTGATTTCTTCGCCGCCTCGACCGACGCGCGCAGCGCCTCCATGAGGTCCATGACCTTCGCGGTCTGCTGCGGAGCGGGGGCTTCGATGACCTCGCCGTCGATCTTGGCCTGCACGACCTTCATCACCGCTTCGCGGTACTCGTCCTTGTAGCGGCTCGGGTCGAAGGAGTCGGCCAGGCTCTCGATCAGAGCTTTCGCCATCTCGAGCTCTTTGGGATTGATCTTCACGTCACCCTCGAGCCCTTTGAGGCCCTCGGCTGAGCGGATCTCGTCCGGCCAGTTCAGCGTGTTCATCAGGATTCCGTGGCCGTTCGGGTGCAGGGCGGCCAGGTGCTCGCGGTCACGCAGCGCGATCTTGGCGATGGCCATCCGGCCCGTCGCCTCGAGCGCCTTGCGAAGCAGGTGGTACGGCTTCTTGCCCAGCTCCTCCGGCTCCATGAAGTAGGCGCTCTTGAAGTACAGGCCGGGCTCGATGTCATCCCTGGGCACGAACTCCTCGATATCAATCGAGTGGGCGGTGGCCAGAGGTAGGTTGTCCAGGTCTTTGTCGACGATGATCACGTAACGGTCCTTGCCGACCTCGAATCCCTTGAGGATCTCGCCATAGCTGACCTCGTGGTCTCCCTCTGCGCACCAGCGCTTGTAAGAGATCGGCGACTTGTGATCGGGGCAGAGCTGGCGGAACGAGACCTTGGAGGTCGACTCGGTCGCGTTGTACAGGCGGATCGGAATCGAGACCATCCCGAACGAGACGACGCCTTTCCACATTGATCGCGGCAT
>JBGPYE010000281.1:0-2308 GCA_041493095.1 Candidatus Dormibacteraceae bacterium | reverse complement strand
GATCGGCCGTGATGTCGAATCGCTGCGCAACGCGGCCGAGCGCTTCCTCGATGCCAAGCCCGAGCAGGTGGACTCCATCGTCAAGAACGTGCTCGAGGGCTCGCTGCGATCGATCGTCGGCACATTGACCATCGAGGAGCTCATCCGCGACCGGCAGAAGCTCCTGCAGCAGGTTCAGGACGCGGCCAAGGGCGACCTCGCGACGAGCGGTCTCCAGATCGACGCGTTCACCATCCAGAGCTTCTCGGATGAGTCGAACTACATCGAGCTGCTGGGTCAGCAGAGCGTCTCCACCATCACGCGCGACGCGCGCATGGTCAAAGCGACGACCGACCAGGAGGCCGCGGTCCGAGAGGCCGAGTCGATGCAGGTCAAGATCAACGCCGGCCGAGACGTCGCGCTTCGCGAGGCGGAGACGAAGACACAGGTCGCCGCCGCCCAGGCGCGCGCAGACCAGGCTGGACCGCTGGCACAGGCCGAAGCGCAGCAGGAAGTCGTGCGCAAGCAGACCGAGCTCGCGCAGCTCGAAGCCGACCGCAAGGAGAAGGAGCTGCTTTCGTCGACGGTCAAGCCGGCCGCGGCCGAAGCGCAGGCCGTGATCGCTCGCGCGGAAGGTGACAAGCGGGCGCGGATCGCATCCGCCGAGGCTGACGCCGAGACAACTCGGCTCGAAGGTGGGGCAGAGGCGCAGATCGTGCTCACCAAGGGTGAGGCGGAGGCCAAGGCGCTCGCCATGCGTGCCGACGCTTACAAGCAGTTCAACGAGGCCGCCATCATCCAGACCGTGCTGGCCGCGCTGCCTGACATCGTTCGCGCCGCGGCCGAGCCGATGGGCCACATCCATTCCTTGACCGTGATGAGCGCTGATGGGGCCTCGGACATCGTGAAGAACGCCACACGCGCGATGATCGAATCCACCACCGCGATCAAGGGCCTGACCGGTCTCGACGTGCCGAACCTCATCGGCGGGGCGTTGGGACGCGGGTTTGGCGAGCGGCTGCGCACCGGCGACGGGGATCGCAGCAGCGATGTCGGAAGTGCCTCCGATCGGATCAGCGAGATCGCGGCCGGCGGTTTGAGCGCGATGAAGGCGCGGGCGGCCGAGGCGGCCGCACACGCGGAAACGGCAGCCCATGAGGCCGAGACCAAGGTGGCTGATGGCGCGCACAAAGCGGCCGAGTCCGCCGACAAAGCCGCGACCGTTGTAGACGCCAAGGCGACCGCTGTCGCAGCGAAGTTGACCGCGGCTGGCGCCGTGCACGAGACCGCCCCTTCCGAGAGCAGCACGGCCCAATGGGCAAAGTGGCTTGCGGATCAGCTGCGCCAGGTACCTGACATCCAGGTGTATGACGCGCTGCGGCTCGGGGACCTGGCCGCCAAGGGCCCGGTCAGGGCGCGCGCCGTGTGGACGACCGCGCAGGCCGTGCTGGGCAAGGACTACGCCAGCGTCACCGTGGCCGACCTGCTGAAGCGATTCCAGAAATAAGAGAAGCCATAAAAAGAGGGAAGCCCGCTTACGCGAGCAACCTTCATAAAAGAGGGAAGCCCGCTTGCGCGAGCTTCCCAGGCTGGGGTGGGGGCGTGACGTCGAATTTAGGGGGCCGGCTCACCGGCCATCGATATGGTAGCACAGGGTCCACCCGTCCACAAGATATAGACACCTGGGGATAAATAGCCTGAAACTGCCCGTTCCAAAGGACATGGAGCCGATGCTTTCAGCCCCTTCAGAGACCGGCATCCCGAAGGGCGACAGCTGGGAGTACGAGCCCAAGTGGGACGGCTTCCGCACCCTCGTCTTCCGGGACGGGGACGACGTCGATCTGATCAGTCGCGGCGCTCGCCCGATGACCCGCTACTTTCCGGAGCTTCTACCCGCTCTCCGCGGCCTGCGCGAAAAGCAGCTGGTGCTGGATGGCGAGATCGTCGTGGTGGCCAAAAACGGGCTGGATTTTGGCGCCCTGCAGCAGCGGATCCACCCTGCGGACTCCCGCGTCCGGATGCTCAGCGAGGCCACACCGGCGTGGTTCATCGCGTTCGACATCCTTGCCGAAGGTGGAAGCGACCTGCGCAAGGAGCCACTGGGAGAGCGCCGCAAGCGCCTCGAGAAGCTGCTCAAGGGCGTCAAGCAGCCGATCTTTCTGACGCCGTACACCCGCGACCACGCGACCGCGGAGAGCTGGTTCGAGCGCTTCGAAGGCGCCGGGCTCGACGGCGTGATCGCCAAGTCATGGGCCGGGCCATACGTGCCGGGCAAGCGGCTGTGGGTGAAGATCAAGCACCAGCGCACTGCCGACTGCGTCGTGATCGG
>JBGPYE010000219.1:0-3566 GCA_041493095.1 Candidatus Dormibacteraceae bacterium | reverse complement strand
GCCCCCGCCGCGCCTTCATAGCGTCCTCTCAGGTTGCCGATGTTGTCCTGGCGTATGGATGACATGCCCGCCTCACGCATCCACCACGCGACATGGTTATGGGCTTGTCGCATCGCCTCCGATGCGAATGGCCTGGTCAGGCGATCCGGTTCCTCGCTGCACCCGCCTAGCACGTCGCAGCGTTCCATCACGGTCGCCGCGTCGCGACCCACCTCAGATGGCTTCGAAAGTGATGTCCTGGGCGCCTTCCCACAGGACGAGCTTGCCGAGCGCCGCAAGCTGATCCGCGCCGTCCTCGATGGTCGCGAAATGATTGCCCGCGAGCTGGCCCATCTTGCTTGCGAAAACCGTCGCCCCGTATGGAAAGAGGATCTCGGTTTCGCTGAGGCCGCCTGGGTACAGCAGCAGCTGGCCCGCAGCAGGGTAGCTCGTGTGATTTTCGTAGCCGAGGTCCAGGGCCAGCTCGCCGAACGGGATCCAGCCTGCCTCTCCGCTCCAGCGCGCCTGGATGATGCGCGCCTTGAGGGGCAGCATCGCAGCGAACCTGGCGCACGTTTTGGGCGCGTGCGCGGTCTCGAGCCGCGCCTCAAACCTCAAGCCGGAAACCGCTATTCGCACCCTGGCCACGTCGCGATCAGAATATAGGCCGGTGGACTCGGGGAAGCAGGCATGCAATGCCCGCGGCAGCAGAACCGCCTCGAGTTCGAGATTGATGGGGAAGCGCCGCAAGGCGGCCATGCCGGCAGTCGGGTGCATTTGAAACCACATGGAGGTGGATTGGGTATGAGACGTCTGACCTTGCTTGCGCTGGCGGCCATCGCGGTGGCGGCCTGCGGCGGTAGCTCCAACAACACGACAGGCTCGACGGCCCTGAAGGCCGCTTGGGTCTACGTCGGAAGCTCCAGCGACGCGGGCTGGACCAAGGCCCACGACGACGCACGCGTGTACGTGCAGCAGCAGCTGGGCAGCCAGGTCGTGACGACGTTCAAGGAGAACGTCCCCGAAGGTCCGCAGGCGAGTCAGGTCATCGACGACCTGGTCCGTGACGGCAACAAGATCATCTTTGGCACGTCATTCGGCTTCCAGGACCAGATGGCCGCCGCGGCCAAGAAGTACCCGAACGTCTACTTCGAGATGGCGACCGGCTTCATGCTCGACAAAAACCTCGCCGAGTTCTTCGGCGCCGCCGAGGACGCCGACTACCTGACCGGCATGGCAGCCGGCGCGGCTACGAAGAGCGGCAAGATCGGGTTCGTCGCACCATTCCCGATCCCGGAAGTGATCCGCGAGATCAACGCATTCACCCTCGGTGCGCAGACGACGCGCCCGGGCGCGACGGTCCAGGTCGTCTGGACGACGACATGGTTCGACCCGGGTAAGGAGAAGAAAGCCGCCGAGAGCCTCATCGCCAACGGTGTGGACGTGCTCGGCCAGGGCCAGGACAGCCCCGCCACCGGTGAGGCCGCCAAGGCCGCCAAGATCAAGTGGGCGGGATACGACTCCGATCAGACGTCATTCGCCCCCGACCAGTGGCTGACGGGCACCGTCTACCACTGGGGTCCGTACGAGCTGGGCCGGGTGAAGGCCGTGCTGAACGGAACCTGGAAGAGCGGCAGCTACTACGGCAGCCTGTCTGACGGCTTCGTCGACATAGCGCCCTTTGGCGCCTCGGTCAGCGAGGCGACGCGGACCGCGATCAACGCCAAGAAGGACGCGCTCAAGGCGGGTACCTTCTACGAGTTCACCGGACCGCTGAAGGACCAGTCGGGCGCCGTCAAGATCGCCAGCGGAACCAAGATGACCCTGGACCAGATACTGACGATGGACTGGTTCGTCCAGGGCGTCATCGGCAACCCGAAAGGCAGCTGACGATCGCGAACGATGAGGTCACCGCCGGGGACGTCCCGGCGGTGATCATGCGTTCGATCACCAAGCGCTTTCCCGGCGTCCTCGCCAACGACGCCGTCGACTTCGAAGCCCGGCAGGGCGAAGTACACGCCCTGCTGGGTGAGAACGGAGCCGGCAAGTCGACCCTCGCCAGCATCCTGACCGGCCTCTATCGCCCCGACTCGGGCGAGATCGCCATCGATGGCAAGACGGTCGAGTTCCATTCGCCTCGCGACGCGACGGAGGCCGGCGTCTCCATGGTCCACCAGCACTTCCGCCTCGCCGCCTCGCTGACCGTCGCCGACAACATCGTGCTCGGCTACCGGGGCACGCCATGGCTGCGCACCAATCCCGCCACGATCGAGGCCCAGGTGGCCGAGCTCGCCAAGCGTTATCGAATGCCAGTGCGGCCAGACGCCCGCGTCTGGCAGCTTTCGGTCGGCGAGCAGCAGCGCGTCGAGATACTGAAGGCGCTTTATCGCGGCGCTCGGATCCTCATCCTGGACGAGCCGACCTCGCTGCTCACGCCCCAGGAGGCGGACGATCTCTTCGAAACCCTGCGCCGGATGACGGCCGAGGGCCGCACGATCGTCTTCGTTTCACACAAGCTCGACGAGCTGATGGCGGTCTCGGATCGGGTCACCGTCCTGCGCGGTGGAAAGCTGATCGGGACGGTCAACACGCGAGACACCGACCAGCACTCTCTGGCCCGGATGATGATCGGGAGAGAGGTAGTCTTCACCCAGGCAAAAGAGACCCAGGACACCACCTCCCCGCTCGCCGGGGAGGTCGTCCCGAAGGGCCGGGTTGGGTCGGCGGACGCAGGCATAGTCCTAGAGCTCAAAGACGTCTGTGCCCAAGACGACCTCGGGCTGCGAGCGCTTCACAACGTTTCTCTCAATGTTCATCACGGCGAGATCGTCGGCGTCGCCGGTGTCGCCGGCAACGGGCAGCGCCAGCTGGCGGAGGCGATCTCCGGCGCCCGTCCCCGCACCGTGGGCGACGTCGTGGTCAAGCAGCGCAAGCTGCGTTCGGGCGATCCGGAGCACGCGGTTTTGAACGGGGTTGCCTACATTCCGGAGGACCGCATGGACACCGGTGTCTCGCCGAGCCTTTCCATCGCCGAGAACCTCGTCCTCAAGTCGCATCGGCGGCCCCCCATTTCAAACCACGGCGTGCTGCGACACGACCGGATCATGCGCAACGCGCGCGACCTGATCAAGCGATTCGCCATCTCCGCGCCGGGTCCAGACACGCCGGCCCGGCTCCTATCGGGCGGCAACGTACAGAAGGTCGTCCTCGCGCGCGAGCTGTCGAGCAGCCCAGAGGTCATAGTTGCTGCCAACCCGACACGCGGACTCGACGTCGGCGCAACCGAGGCGGTGCGCAGCCTTCTCCTCGCGGCTGCAGGCAAAGGCGTCGGCATCCTGCTCATCAGTGAGGATCTGGACGAGATCCTGCTGCTCGCGGACCGCATCGCGGTGATCTATGAGGGTCGCATCGTCGGGGTGGTGCCGAGGTCAACTGCCGACGTGCAGCAGTTGGGCCTGATGATGGCCGGCGCGTCGGCGTGAGGATCCAGCGCCGGCTGGACACGCCGCGCTGGCTCCTGGTCGCGGTGCCGGTGGCTTCATTGCTCGCGGCAATCGCTGCGACGGCGATCGTCCTGCTGGCCGCGG
>JBGPYE010000235.1:0-3296 GCA_041493095.1 Candidatus Dormibacteraceae bacterium | reverse complement strand
CCGGCGTCTCGAAGCAGCGCCGCATAACGCTCGCCCTCATCGACCAGTGGGTCGTAGTCGGCGGTGATGACCAGAGCCGGCGCGACGCCGCGTAGGTTTTGTTCGCGAAGAGGTGAGGCGTAGGGGTTCGCCGCATCTTCGGGGCTTTTCAAATAGAGCTCCCAGAAGTACTGCATATCCGCCCTGGTCAGGCCGTAACCGCTCGACAGCCTTGCCATCGAAGCCTCGCTGAGCGTCGGGTCGAGGGCGGGATAGATAAGCACCTGCAGAGCGATCTGCGGTCCACGCTTGTCGCGCGCCATCAGCGCGACCGCTGCGGCCAGGTTGCCTCCCGCGCTGTCGCCGCACACGGCGAGCTTGCCTGGGACGGCGCCGATCTCCGCCCCGTTCGCGTCCAGCCAGCAAAGGGCTGCATACGCGTCGTCGAGTCCGGCCGTGAATTGATGCTCCGGCGCAAGACGGTACTCGACTGAAGCGATGAGCATCCCGGAGGCGCGACACAGCGTGCGGCACAGCGTGTCCGATCGCTCCACGCTACCGAGCGCCCAACCGCCGCCGTGCAGGAACATCACCGCCGGGTGCGGGGGAGACGGGTCGGGAAAGTAGAGCCGCACGAGAACTGAGCCCCCAGCACCCTGCACGTGAAGATCTCGGACCGCCTGGACTTCATCCGGCTCACCGAAAAAGCGAGCCTCGACATCCTGCAGCCGCCGCATCTCGTCGAGCGACGGTTTTGCATGTTCGCCGCCGCCCGCCGCCGCGATTTCATCCAGCACGGCGCGCGCTTGCGGATGAAGGTCGTGCTCAAGCGGCTGAGAGATGTGCCCTATCGTATGCCGGCCATTACCGAGCCCACTACCGAGCCACTATTACGAAGCAGAAGCGGCGCCTTGATCGGCGCGCTCGCTTTCGCCACGCTGGCCACGGGCCTGCTGCAGATCTGCCTCCCGCTCGAGCTGCACCAGCTGCGGGCCACGCCGAACGAGATCGGATTGACGCTTTCGATGTACGGCTTCGGAATGCTGGCCTTCGAATGGATCTGGGGCATCCTCGCGGACCGCGTCGGCTACAGGGTGCCGCTCATCGCATCTCAGCTGCTGTATGCGGGCTGCATCGTGGTCCTTGCCCGCGTCGACTCCATCTTCTTGATCGCCATCGGCTACCTGGTCGCTTCCGGGATGATGGTGGCCGTCGGCCCGATCGCGCGCTCGTATGTCGGGACCGCCCTGCACAGCCGTCTCCGCGCCACCGGACTCGCCCTGCTGTCGGCCCAATGGGTCATCTCCGAGGCTGTTGGCGCTGGCGCGGGCGGGGTGCTGATCGATCGCTTCCCGATTCGCACCGTGATGCTCGTTGGCGCAATCCTGCCCGTCGTCTCGGCGCTGCTCGTGATCCTGGTCTTCAAGGGCTACACGCGTGTGGAGCATGGCGACCAGTGGACGGCCGACGACCAGGCGCGGATGAACGAATCGCGCGCGGGCGGCGGCGTCGTACGCGTCCTGGCGGTGACCGCGACCATGGTGCTGCTCGTACAGGTCGGGGCCGGAGGCGAGCTGGCGTTGCTGCCGCTATTGGTCACGACTCACCTGCAGCTCTCGGCCGCAAGCGCCGGGACGGCGATGCTTGCGGTGGGTTTGATCGGAGGCGTGCTGCTGGTCCCCGGCGGCAACGCATCGGACCGCTGGGGCCGCAAGCCCACGATGATCGCGGGCGGAATCGTGTCGGCCATCGGCTTTGCCGTGTATGCGACCTCGGGCACCTTCGCCCAGGTCATCGTGGGCGCTGCATTGCGCGCGGGCGGGGCGGCTCTCATCTGGCCGGCCGCGACCGCGTGGATCGCGGAGTCGATGCCGCGCCGCAGGCACGCGTTTTACATGGGCTTGTTCGGAGAGTTCGAAAACGTGGGCATCACCATCGGTCCCATCCTGGGCGGGTTGGTCTGGTCGCTGGCCGGGATCCAGGCGGCGTTTTACGCGTACGCCGTCGCTGCTCTGTTGGCAGCTCTGGTTGCCGCAGTGATGGTCGAACGACGCCCGTCTCTCAGGAGCTAGTCACTTCCCCGTCGGGCTGGTAGGTTGATGAGGAGGCTCAAGCGTGCACATCGGCTTGGTTGGAACGGGGAGGATTGGCGCTCTACACGCGCGCAGCTTGAAAAGCAGCCCCCTTGTCTCGAGGCTCACCGTGGTGGAAGCGGACCAAAAGCGAGCTGCCGCCGTGGCGCGCGCGGTCGGCGCCGAGCAAGCTGAAAGCCCGCAGGCCCTCGTCGATTCCGGCCTCGACGCGCTGGTCATCGCGGCGGCGACCCCCGCGCACGCGGAGCTGCTCCATATGGCCGCCGCCGCTTCCTTGCCGGCCTTTTGCGAAAAGCCGATCGCCCTAGACCTGGCGGCGACCGATGCGGTGATCGATCACCTGACGCGGGCAGGAATCTTCGTTCAGATCGGGTTCCAGCGCCGCTTCGATACCGGTTACCGGGCGGCCAGGGACGCGGTTCGGTCGGGCGCGCTCGGCGACGTTCACGTCGTCCGGCTTGCCACTCATGATCCCTCGCCACCGCCCGAGGCTTACATCGCCGCCTCCGGCGGAATCTGGCGAGACCTCGCCATCCATGACTTCGACATCGGTGCCTGGGTGGTGGGACGCCCGGTGATCGAAGTCTTCGCGGAGGGCCAGGCGAACAGTCCGCTTTTCGCGCGGTATGGAGACGTCGACGTCGCCTGTGCTCTGCTCCGCTTTGAGGGCGGGACCATCGGCCTTGTCAGCGCCACGAGAAACGACCCTCGCGGATACGACGTCAGGATGGAGCTGTTCGGCCTGCGTGACAGCGTTGCGGTGGGATGGGACGATCGCACTCCGCTCCGCTCCCTCGAACCAGGCGTAGAGCCACCAGGCAAACCGGGCTACGCAGATTTTCTCGACCGGTTCGAGCCCGCCTATCGCGCGGAGCTGCACGGCTTTCTCGAGGCGGTCAAAAATGGGGCAGATAGCCCGTGTACGGTGACCGACGCACGCCAGGCGCTGGCCGTAGCGTTGGCGGCCGACCGCTCTCTCAAAGAGCACCGGCCCGTCCAGGTGGAGGAGGTCGGATGACCGGCGGACTCTAGGGGAGTACTTTCGTCGAACAGTCAGCGCCAACAAGGGCATCACCGCAGTCGAAGGAGGACTGAAAACATGAGTCGAATCAAGGGAGTCATCGGAGTCGCGGCAATGTTGACGTTCGCTGCCGCGTGCAGCAGCGGATCAACCAGCTCGAGCTCGCCAACTGCGGCCGCGGGGTCGAGCATGCAGTTCTACTT
>JBGPYE010000002.1:0-17826 GCA_041493095.1 Candidatus Dormibacteraceae bacterium | reverse complement strand
GTGCGGAATCATCACTCCGACGCAGCTCATCGCGCTGCGCGACCCATACGGGTTCCGGCCGCTGTGCATCGGGTTCATCCCTCTGCCCGGTCAGCCCGCCCACGTCATCGCGTCAGAAACGTGCGCGCTCGACACGGTGCATGCCACCTTCGTGCGCGAGGTTCAACCTGGCGAGATGGTGCTCATGGATGAGCATGGCGTCAAAAGCGTCACGTTCCAGACCTCGAGCAAGCACGCGATGTGTGTCTTCGAGTTCATCTACTTCGCACGGCCTGACTCCATCCTCAAGAACTGCGAGCTCGAGGATGCGCGCATCCGGATGGGACACGAGCTGGCCAAGGAAGCGCCGGTCGAGGCGGACATGGTGGTCGCGTTTCCCGATTCGGGCACGCCCGCCGCCATCGGTTACGCAGAGGCGGCCGGCATCCCCTTTCGCGAGGCCATGATGAAGAGCCGCTACATCAACCGCACCTTCATCCAGCCGGATCAGTCGCTTCGCGAAGCGGGCGTGATGTTGAAGCTCAACCCGCTGCCGCGGTCGATCAAAGGCAAGCGGATCATCGCGGTCGATGACTCAATCGTCCGGGGCACCACCTCGCGCCGGATCATCGAGCGGCTTAGGGCCGCCGGAGCGCTCGAGATCCACATGCGGATCTCGAGCCCGCCGATGCGCTTTCCATGCTTCATGGGCGTCGACATCGGTTCGACCAAGGAGCTGATCGCGTCCGGGCGCTCAGTAGAAGAGGTGCGCCAGTGGATCGGCGCTGACAGCCTCCAGTACCTGTCCGTCCCGGGCTTGATGCGGGCGATCGGTCGCGGCACTTCGGAGGAGTTCTGTCGCGCCTGCTTCGACGGCTCTTATCCAGTGCCGGTGCCGCAGCAGCTCGAGATGGACAAGATGCAGTTCGAGCTCCCGCTGAAGTCAGATCACGTTCCCGGGCCCCCTTCGCCCCAACTCGTGGGTTAGAGGTGCGGCCAGAGATGCCAGCCGGATCTTCGGCGCCCATGCGGCCCATCTGCGTTGTTGCGGCCTCCGCTCCTCGCTCACGCATCAACGGATGCGCTCGCTCCGGTGCTCGGCCGCGACTAGCATCTGGGCCGCCTGTGCACCGAATCTCTCGGCCGGCCCTCCGGCCGCACCTCTCATGAAGGCTGAAGGACTGTCGTATGCCGCGGCCGGCGTCGACATCGAGGCTTACGAGCGGGTCCTGGAGCGGGTCAAACCGCTGATCGCCGCCACGCACGGCAAGGACGTGGCCGTGGGTGTCGGGCCGTTCGCTGGCCTATACGCGCTGCCTGGTGGCGGCCACCTCGCCGCAAGCGCCGACGGCGTGGGGACGAAGATCAAGATCGCCATCGCGGCGGGGCAGCACCGCGGCATAGGCATCGACATCGTCAACCACTGCGTGAACGACATCGCCACCGCCGGCGCACGGCCCCTGTTCTTCCTCGACTATTTCGCCACCGGCCGCCTCGACCCGGACGTTTTCACGCAGCTGGTCGAGGGCATGACGCAGGCCTGCCGCGACGCCGGATGCGCGCTGCTGGGTGGCGAGACGGCGGAGATGCCGGGCATGTACGCGCTCGGCGACTACGACCTCGCCGGGTTCATCGTCGGCCTGGTCGAGGCCGGTCGGAATCCCGACCCGGCGCGCATCAAAGCCGGCGACGTGCTTGTCGGCCTTCCCTCAAATGGGCTGCACACAAACGGCTACTCGCTGGTGCGCAAAGTTTTCGAGGACGTGCCCTTGAGCCGCGTCTTTCCGGAGCTAGGCCGTCCCCTCGCCGAGGTGCTGCTCGAGCCGCATCGCTCCTACCTCGATGAACTCGGCCGCATCCCGTGGAAAGGTGCCGCCCACATCACAGGGAGCGGGATCCTCGGCAACCTTCCGCGCTGCCTGCCAGACCGGCTGGGCGCTCGCCTCAACAAGGCCCAGTGGCAGGTGCCGCCGATCTTCGAGTTGATTCGCAAGCGCGGCCAGATCGCCGACGACGAGATGTACGGCACCTTCAACATGGGATTGGGGATGATCCTTGTAGTCGACCCGGCTGACGTGCCGTCTGGCGCTGCCGTGGTGGGAGAGGTCGTCCGTCACTCCGGTCCTGATCGGGTGGTCATCCGCTGACGCTGAAGCTGGGAGTCGCCGTTTCGGGCAAGGGTTCGAACCTCCGCAATCTGGTGGAAAGCGGCTTCGAGGTGGTTGCCGTGGCGACCAACCGACCGTCCTGCGGAGGGGCCGTTTTCGCTCGCGAAAGATCGATCCCGCTCGGTGAGTTTTCGCAAAGAGGCTTCGGTTCCGCCGAAGAGCGAGACGCGGCGATGCGCGACTTTTTCAGGCAGTACAAAGTCGAGCTGGTCGTCGACGCGGGCTACGATCGAGTTCACTCGCAAGCTTTCTTGGAAGCGTTCGAGGACCGCATCATCAACATCCACCCGTCGCTGCTCCCGGAGTTCGGAGGTGGGATGGATGCCGTCGAGCGTGCGCTCCAGAGCGGCGCCAGGGCCACCGGCGCGACAGTCCACATCGTGACGGCCGATCTCGACGCGGGACCCATCCTGGTCCAAGAGGCTGTCCCGATCCTGGAAGGGGATACCGTTGAGACCTTGCGGGAGCGCGTGCACGAGGCCGAGTACCGCATCGTTCCGCAGGCGATCCGGCTGATGGAGGCGCGACTTGCCAATAGCTCTGCTGTCGGTTAGCGACAAGCAAGATCTCGCCGGGTTCGCACGCGGGCTGCAAAGGCTCGGTTACGAGCTGTACGCCACCGGAAGCACGCTCAAGGCGATCCAGGATGCAGCGGTCGACGCCCATCCCGTGAGCGACCTGACCGGATTCCCCGAAATGATGGACGGGCGGATCAAGACGCTCCACCCCGGAGTGCACGGGGGCATCCTGGCCCGGCGTGACAAGCCCGAGCACATGGAATCGCTGCAGAGCCACGGCCTACAAGAGATCGACCTCGTCTGCTGCAATCTCTATCCATTCGTCGAGACGGTCACGCGCGAGGGCGTGACGTTCGAGGAGGCGATCGAGCAGATCGACATCGGCGGACCCGCGATGATTCGCGCCGCCGCCAAGAACCACGAATCCGTGGTCGTGGTCGTGAGACCCGAGCGCTACGCGGAGGTGCTGGGCGCCCTGAGCGAGGGAACGGTCGATGGTGCGATGCGCCGCCGCCTCGCCGCGGAGGCCTTCGCACACACGTCCGCTTACGACTCGTGGATCGCCGCCTACATGCGCGGTTCCGAGACCGACGGTTTTCCACCTGAGATCTCGTTCACCGGTCTTCTGGCCCAGCCGTTGAAGTACGGCGAGAACGAGCACCAGAAGGCGGCGTTCTACCGGTTCGGGCCCAACCCAGGCGGCCTGGGTGGGGCGGCGCAGCTGCAGGGCAAGGACCTCGGCTTCAACAACATCCAGGACGCGTCGGCCGCGTATCAGCTGGTCCGCGATTTCACGGCGCCGGCCGCCGCCATCGTGAAGCACATGAACCCATGTGGCCTCGCCGTCGCGGAGGACATCGCCACGGCGTACCGAGTCGCTTATGAGTGCGACAAGGTCTCGGCGTTCGGCGGGATCGTGGCTGTCAACCGTCCGCTTGACCGCTCAACCGCGGAGCAGATCGTGCAGATCGTCACGCACCTTGTCATCGCACCGGAGATTCTCGACGAGGCCAAAGACGTGCTCGCCCGTCGCAAGAGCATGATCGTGCTCGCCGCCGAGGCGCCTCGTGCTGGGTTGCTCGACTATGACATCCGCTCGGTGCCCGGAGGTTTTCTCGTGCAGGAGTGGGACCGCATGGGCTTCGATCGGTCCACAGTGTCGGTGGTGACAAAGCGCGCCCCAACCGAGGCCGAATGGGAGCAGCTCGGTTATGCGTGGACCGCCGTCAAGCACGTCAAGTCGAACGCGATCGTCCTCTTCAACCACGGGGCCGCGGTCGGTGTCGGCGCCGGGCAGATGTCGCGGGTCGAGGCGGTGCAGATCGCGGTCCGGCGCGCCGGCGATCGAGCTCGTGGTTCGGTGATGGCGTCCGACGCGTTCTTTCCGTTCCCCGACGGCCTCGAAGAGGGGATCAAGGCGGGCGTGACCGCGGCCATTCAGCCGGGAGGATCGATGAAGGACGCAGAGGTGATCGCGGCGGCAGACGCAGCCGGGATCGCGATGGTCATAACCGGCCGGCGCCACTTCAAGCACTAAGTGTCTCGCCCCTGCCAGCGGGTTCTAGTCGGTGCAGTTCCGGGAGATCGAGGCAAGCGCTTCTTCCCGGAGCTGTGGGACGTCCGCTCTCAGCTATGAGTGAAGGCTTCCCGGGGGAGCGTGCCGAAGATCACATGAAGAAGACGCGTGTCGAGAATCCACGAGTAACGTGCGGCACGTGCCGGAAGTTTGACGGCACTGCGTGGTGCCGTCACTGGAACTTCCATACAACGGCGGAATCGCCGCCGTGTCGCTTTTACGCCCGGGTGAAGCAGCCTTAGGCCGCTCGGCCTCGGCGTGGTCGAGCTCGATCGGTGACGTGATGCGGGCGCCTCCGCCGGACGCCGTCAGGCGCCGGCGCAGCCCGCTAGATCTTCACCACGAGCTTGCCGACGTGGCTGTCCTGACCGATCAGCTCGAAGGCTTCGCCGGCCTGCTCGAGTGGGAAAGTCTGGATGCGAGGCGCTCTCAACCTTCCGTCGGCCGCGAGCTTGGCCAGGTGTTCAAGGCGCTTGGCCGTGACCTGCGTCCCGACGTTGACCCCTTTGATGCCACGCTTGGCGAGGTCTTCGATCGCTGCCGCCCCCTTCATCGAGGTGACGGTTCCGCCCTTGCGCACCGCCTCGCTCAATCGAGCCAGCCCCGCTGCATCGCTGCCCGTGTCGATGATCGCCGCAACCCCGTCGGGATGCTTTGCCTTGAGCGCTTCGAGGACGTCGCCTGCGGTGCGATCAATCACCTCGTCGGCGCCCGCATAGGACTGTCGGATGCGGGTTTGTCGCTTGAGGCGCTAGTTGAGCCTCTCCACGATCATCGCCATGCCTTGGCCTCCGCCGACGCACATCGTCTCGAGCCCGTAGGTCATGTCCTTCTCGCGCAGCCCGTTGAGCAGCGTGCAGAGGATTCGCGCCCCGGTCATCCCGAATGGATGTCCCAGGGCGATCGCGCCGCCGTGCGGGTTGAGCTTGTCGCTGAACGGGTCGACCCCGATTCCACGAGCTGAGGGGATGACCTGCGCCGCGAACGCCTCGTTGATCTCGACGATGTCGATGTCGTCGATTTTCATCTTCGCGCGCTTCAGCGCTTGCATCGAAGCGTCGATCGGACCCAGGCCCATGAACTCCGGCTCGAGGGCCGAGAGCCCCGTCGAGACGATTCGAGCGAGCGGCTTGAGGCCGAGCTCTTTTGCCCTGCGTGAAGACATCACCACCACCGCGGCGGCGCCATCGTTGAGCGGGCACGAGTTGCCGGCGGTCACGGTGCCGTCCTCACGGAAGGCGGGCTTGAGCGTCGCGAGCACCTCGACCGTAGTCCCCGGCCGCGGGCTGTCGTCCTTCCTGTACATCTCGCCGTTGGGCAGTAGGACGGGGATTATTTCGCGGTCGAAGAAGCCGTCATCACGCGCTTTGACCGCAGCATTCTGGCTCTTGACCGCATAGAGGTCTTGCTCTTCGCGGCTGATCTTCTCGCGTCGCGCGACGTTCTCAGCGGTCTGGCCCATCGCGATGTAGATGTCCGGATATTCGTCCGTGTTTCCGGGTAAGAGTCTCGGGTTGTAGGTGTCGGGCGCGTCGGGATAGCCGCTTCCGTACCGAGAGACGCATTCGACGCCCACCGACAGGAACACATCGCCCTCGCCGGCCTCGATCGCGTGGGCCGCGATCCGAGTGGTCATCAACGATGAGGAGCAGTAGCGGTTCACGGTCACGCCCGGGACGTCGAGCCGCGCGAGGATCGAGACGACCCGGCCGATGTTGTGGCCCTGCTCGCCGCCGGGAAGGCCGCATCCGCAGATCAGGTCTTCGATCTGGTCGCGATCAAGCTCGGGAACTTTCTCGAGCACCTTGGTCACCACATGGGCGGCCAGGTCGTCGGGCCGGACGTCGACGAGAGAACCCTTGCGCGCGCGTCCGATCGGAGAACGGCCCAACGCCACGATTACTGCATCAGTCATGTCCGAGATTATGGTCCCCCCGGACAGCGCTATTCGGAGTGGCGCTCGCCGAACAGGATGAACGCCCACAAGCCCACGAACGCGGTGGCGATGACGGCAACCGCCATCGCAGCTCCAAGCTTCCCCCAGCCGACGAGGAACAGGATGAGGAACAGGGCCGGCAGCCATAGCGCTCCGGCGAGCTCACGGCGGCCGAGCACCTTGTGGCGCTTGGCTTCAAGGATGAGCTCTCGCGGCAGCCGCTCATCCGGATCGAGCGGAGCAAAGATCGCGTACATACTGCGCCGCTCGAGGCTGCGGAGATCCCTCTCCTGGGTCACATGGCGGGCCATTTCGTTTCCGTCGTTAGTTTGCCACTGCCGGACCTGATCAGGACTTGATCAGGAGCGTCTCCCGGGTGAAGAGCCGGAGGGCCGCGAACCAGCAGATCAGCGCGGTGGCGGCCAGGCTCGCAGTGGTGACGCCCAGCGCGGGCCAGGCGACCGCGTTGTGAACGATCGCGTCCCGCAGCACCAGGACGGCGTTGAGGATCGGGATCAGGTAATAGGCCAGGTTGGGGTTGAAGTCCGGGATGAACAGGATGATCGAGGCCGGGAAGATCGTGATGAAGTACAGCGGCGTTGCGTAGGCCTGTCCCTGGCGGAAGTTCTTGGCCAGCGTTCCCAGCGCAAGCGTGAGCGAGCTGAACGACGCGGCCAGCAGCACCGCAAGCCACAGCATCACGATCGCGCCCAGTGGGCTCAGGCTCACATGAGTGCCCAGCAGCGGTATCTGAGTCAGAGCCAGGAGCATCGAACCGATGGCTGCGATCGCTGCGACCAGGCTGACCAGGCCGACGGCCAGGATCTTTCCGAGCAGGATCCGGCTCCTTGGAGTCGGCGTCAGCAGCAGGCTCTCCAGCGTTTTTCGCTCGCGTTCACCGGCCGAGGTGTCGAGCGCCGCGGAAAGTCCGCCCGTGAGGACCATGGTGACCAGGATGTAGGGCAGAAAGAAGCTCAGGAACGCGTTGCCGGCCGCTTGCACCGGCGAGCTCAGCGGATGGATCTTGACCGGCAACGGGTTGAGCACTCCGGGGTCGATGCCCTTCTCCTTGAGCGCGGCCGCGGCCTTGGCGGCGTTGTACTGGCCCAACACTGTCTGCACGCGCGTGTCGGCGATCTGCGCGCTCTGGCGCGTCGGGTCGTAGTACTCATCGATCTGCGAAGCCTGGAAGGCGAGGCCGAGATCCACCTGCTGCTTCGCCGCGGTCGCGGGGTCCGCGACCTGCTCGAGCTTGAGTCCTGTCGCTGTGAGCAGGATGTCGAGCCCGGTGGGGATGTCTCCGGTGTAGCCGACCGTGTACGTCTGCGTGGCGGTCTTGGACGAAACCTGGGAGATGACGATGAGCACGATCGGCGTGGCCAGCGCTGCGAGCCCGATCGCGATGAGTGTGCGGCGGTCACGAACGATCTCGCGCATCTCTTTCAAGAAGACGACGCGAAGCGTCTTCATGCGACGAGCTCGAGGAAGGCGTCTTCAAGGTCTCGATGCGCGCCGCGCACGTCCGCGGTGGCGCCCGTGGCGACGACCCTGCCTTCATGGAGGATGGTGACGCGGTCGCAAAGGCGCTCGGCGTCGTGCAGCACATGCGTCGAAAAGATCACGCATTTGCCGCGCTCGCGCGCCTCGACCATGAAGTCCCGAATGTCCCTCGAGGCGAGCACGTCCAGGTTCGATGTGGGCTCGTCGAACATCAGGATCTCCGGGTCGTGGACGATCGCTCGGGCGATCGCCACCTTTTGCTTCTGGCCCGACGAAAGGCTCTCGGCCCGCTGCTTCGCGAACGAACCCATGTCGAGCCGCTCGATCACACCGTCGACTCTGCGGTTGACCTCGCCGTCCAACACGCCGCTCAGCTCGGCGAAGTAGGCGATGTTCTCGCGCGCCGAAAGGCGCGGGTAGACGCCGATGTCGGCGGTGACGACTCCGACCCTGCGGCGCACCTCCTCGGCGGCTTTTCTCGTGTCGAAGCCGAGCACCTCCACAGTGCCGGCGTCTGGCGTCAGCAGGGTGCAGATGATTCTGAGGGTGGTCGTCTTGCCTGCTCCGTTGGGTCCCAGGAGGCCGAAGATCTCACCGGAATTGGCCTCGAGCGAGATCCCGCGGAGGACCTTGTTCTTGCCTAGTGTCTTCTCCAGGCGGTCGACCCTGACCGCCGCGGGGCTCACTTACTCTTGGCGGCTTGAGTCTTCGTGGTCTTCGGCTTGTCGGATGCCGCTGCGGTCTTCGTGGCGGCCGTCCGCTTCGCGGGCTTGGCCTCGGAGGCAGGCACGGCTTCCGCTTCGCCGGCCGGGGCCTCGATCTCGGCAGCGGCCTCCGCGCTCGCCACGCCCATGGTGCTGGAAAGCGTCCGATGGCACGTCTCGCAGGTCACGACAGTGCGGACGAAATTGCCCAGCAGGTGTTCCTCGCTGCGCAGGTTGCGCGGGCGGCCGCAGACGGAGCAGTAGCCGGTCTCGATCGTCACTTTGACGTGCCCGGGTCTCTTGTTCATGACCTGATTAAGGTAAGCTTTCGCGAAAGTCGAGGTCCTTTAAGTCCGGCACAGAGATGCCGGGAAGGAGGTTTTTGATGGCCGTCGGGTCTCGTCTGCGGCACGTGATCGAGAGCCAGCAGTTCTCGCGATCCCTCCTCGAAGAGCTCTTCGCGCGCTCTGAAGAGATCAAGCGTGAGCCTCACAAATTCATGGGGCGCCTCAACGGCCAGGTCATGGCCGCCCTCTTCTACGAGCCGTCAACCCGCACCCGTCTCTCTTTCGAGGCGGCGATGCTGCGACTCGGTGGCCAGACCATGGGCACCGACAATGCGCGCGAGTTCTCCTCCGCGGCCAAGGGCGAGACTCTCGAAGACTCGATCCGCGTCGTCGGGGGTTACGCCGACGTGATCGTTATCCGGCACAACGAGGAAGGCGCAGCCAGAAGGGCTGCCTCTGTCAGCTCGGTGCCCATCATCAACGCCGGTGACGGTCCCGGACAGCATCCGACGCAAGCCCTGCTCGACATCTACACCATCAAGGACGAGCTCAATCGGGTCGACGGAATCAAGGTGGCCATGGTCGGCGATCTCGCGAACGGTCGAACCGTCCGCTCCCTGACGTACCTGTTGAGCAAGTTCAAGGAAATCGAAATCTGGTTCGTCGGGCCGCCGGCCGTGGCCATGCGGGATGACCTGAAAGCCCACCTCGACGAGCACCACGTTCCGTGGGTCGAGACCGAGGACCTCGAGTCGGTCCTCCCGGAAGTCGACGTGGTCTACATGACGCGAATCCAGAAGGAGCGCTTCGCCGACCCTGAGGCTTATAACGCGGTCAAGGGCATCTACCGCATCGACGCGAGCTCACTCGCCCTGATGCGCAAGTACTCAATCGTGATGCACCCGCTGCCGCGCATCGACGAGATCGCGCCCGAGGTTGACGCGGATCCACGCGCGGCCTACTTCCGGCAGGCGCGCAACGGCCTTCCGGTCCGCATGGCCCTTCTAGACCGACTTCTAGGATGACCGCCTCGCCGAGGCCGACGGATCTTCGGGGCCAATGCGACCCATCTGCAGCGTCGCCTCCTGCGCTCCTCGCTCACGCATCAACGGATGCGCTCGCTCCGGTGCTCGTCGTCTCCTCCCATCTGGGCCACCTTGACCCCGAATCTCTCGCCGTCCCCGGCGAGTCGGTCATCCAATGAGCGTCACTCAAGGCAGGCTGAAAGCGACGGTGATGGACGCCGACCAGATCCGCCGGTCGCTCTCTCGCATCGCCCACGAGATCGTGGAGCGAAATCGCGGAATTGAGGACGTCGTCCTCATCGGCATCGTGGCCAAGGGCGATCACATCGCGGTCCGCCTGGCGGCCAAGCTGATGGAGCTCGAGGGAGCGCCGGTGTCGGTCGGCTCGCTGGACATCAGCCAGCACCGGGACGACCGCCACCTGCGCGAACCTGCGCACCGCGCGACCTCGAACGTGCCCGAAATTGACGGCAAGGTCGTGGTGCTCGTCGATGACGTGATCCATCACGGCCGGACGGCGCGAGCGGCGATGGACGCGCTGATGGACTTCGGTCGGCCGCGGGCCATCCAGCTGGCGGTGCTCGTCGACCGAGGACATCGCGAGCTGCCCATCCGGCCGGACTACGTCGGCAAGAACGTGCCCACGTCAGACGCTGAGAGGGTCGAGGTCCTGACCGCGGAAGACGACGGCGTCGACCAGGCGGTGATCGTTGCCGGCTGACAGGCGCTACGCCGCCCTCGTGCTCGAGGACGGCAGGTCCTTTGTCGGCGAGGCGTTGGGCGCCGACGCACTGGGCGAGGGCGAGGTCGTCTTCAACACCGCGATGACCGGCTACCAGGAGGTGCTCACCGACCCGTCCTACGCCGGCCAGATGGTGTGCATGACCTACCCGCTGCAGGGCAACTACGGAGTACGCGATGCGGATGCCGAGTCATCGCGGCCCTGGGCGCGCGCTCTCATCGTGCGCTGGGCCTGTCCGGTCCCAAGCCACCACTCGAGCGAAGCGTCTCTCGACGAGTACTTGAAGCGATGGCGAGTGCCCGCGATCACAGAGATCGACACGCGCGCCCTGACCAGGCACCTGCGGACACATGGAGCGCTGCGAGCCGTCTTGACGCACGAGTCGAAAGCGCCAGGTCAGGCCCGCTTGGCGGAACTGGCCGACGCTGCGCGGCGGGTCACGCCGATTTCGGAGCAAGACCTGGTGGCTGAAACCTCGCGCACGTCGCGCGAGGAATGGCTCGAGGGGCTGCCGCGCGAGCTGCGGCACGAGCAGCGCGCCGATGGGGCCGGCCTGTCGATCGCCGTGGTCGACTACGGCGTCAAAGCCAACATCCTCCGCTCGTTGCGCGAACGTGGCTGCCGGGTCGTCGTCCTGCCGCACACCGCCACGTGGTCGGATGTCGCGGCGACGGGCGCGGACGGGCTGGTCCTCTCGAACGGGCCCGGCGACCCGGCCGTGCTGGATAGGCCGGTCGAGCTGGCGCGACAGGCGGTTGGGGAGATTCCGACGTTCGGCATCTGCCTTGGCCATCAGATCCTCGGCCGAGCTGCCGGCGCGACCACCTCGCGGCTGCCCTTTGGGCACCATGGCGCCAACCACCCGGTCAAGGACCTCGAGACCGGGCGCGTCCACATCACGAGCCAGAACCACGAGTTCCAGGTCGACGCGGACTCGATCCCTGCCGGCGAATTCTTCGTCTCGCAGCGCAACCTGAACGACGGATCGGTGGAAGGGCTGGGCCATCGGAGCCTGCCGGTGTTCAGCGTCCAGTACCACCCCGAGGGCTGCCCGGGACCACAGGACAACCAGCACCTCTACGACCGCTTTGTCGAGATGGTGCGCGACCGGCGACCGGCGATGCGGGCTGTGGGTGGGGCGACGCAGGCGGCGAAGCCCAAGAAGGTCCTGATCCTCGGCTCGGGACCGATCGTGATCGGGCAAGCGGCCGAGTTCGATTACGCCGGGACGCAGGCCTGCAAGGCACTGCGCGAAGAGGGCATCACGACAGTGCTCGTGAACTCCAATCCCGCGACGATCATGACCGACGAGGACGTCGCCGATCGCGTCTACCTCGAGCCGCTAACGGTCGACTCGGTGGAGCGCGTTATCGCGCGCGAGCGCCCCGACGCATTGCTTCCAACGCTCGGAGGCCAGACCGGCTTGAACCTCGCCACCGAGCTCGCGGCGGCCGGAGTCCTCGACCGCTACCAGGTCCGGCTGCTGGGGGCCGGCATCGACACGATCCGCAAGGCGGAGAATCGCCAGGCCTTCAAGGAGATGCTCGCGGAGATCGGAGAGCCCGTGCCGGTCTCCCGCGTGTGCGAGTCCGTGGAGGAGGTGCGCGAGTTTGCCGCCGAGGCCGGCCTCCCGCTTGTCATCCGGCCTGCGTACACGCTTGGCGGCACAGGCGGCGGCTTTGTCACCAACGACTCGGACCTCGAGCGCATCGCTGTCGGCGGGTTGAGCGCGTCACCGATCCACCAGGTGCTCATCGAGCGCTCGCTGTGGGGATGGAAAGAGATCGAGTACGAGGTCATGCGTGACGCGGCGGACACGTGCATCACCGTCTGCAACATGGAAAACATCGACCCGATGGGTGTGCACACGGGCGACTCCATCGTGGTGGCGCCCGCCCAGACGCTGAGCGATCGCGATCACCAGATGCTCCGCTCGTCAGCGATCCGCATCATCCGCGCGCTGGGCATCGAGGGCGGGTGCAACGTTCAGTTCGCGCTGGATCCAAAGAGCTCGACCTACTACGTGATCGAGGTCAATCCGCGGGTGAGCCGGTCATCGGCCCTGGCGTCCAAGGCCACGGGTTATCCGATCGCCCGGGTCGCGGCCAAGGTCGCGGTCGGGAGGCGCTTGGAAGAGATTCGCAACGAGGTCACCGGTCGCACGTTCGCCGCATTCGAGCCAGCGCTGGACTACTGCGTCGTCAAGATCCCGCGGTGGCCTTACGACAAGTTCCCCGCCGGCGATCGGCGCCTCGGCACCCAGATGGCCTCCACCGGCGAGGTGATGGCGATCGAGCGGACCTTCGAAGCGGCGCTCACCAAGGCGATGCGATCGCTCGAGCAAAAGCCGCCCGCCACCTGGGAGCTGGGCAGCGAGACAATCGATCAACCCAACGACCGGCGCTTGTTCGCCCTGTTCAACGCCCTGCGGAACGGAGCCACTCCCGAGTCGCTTGCCGAGCGCAGCGGCATCGATCGCTGGTTCATTGACCGGATGGCCAACATCACCCGGTTGGAGGTGGACGGCGATGTGCGCGAGCTGAGGCGCGCCGGATTCTCCGACGCGATGATCAGCGCGCTGCGTGGCGAAACGGTGGACAGCTCCGCACCGACGTACAAGCTGGTGGACACGTGCGCGGCCGAGTTCGAGGCAGCGACGCCTTACTACTACTCCTGCTGGGAAGAGGAGAGCGAGAGCAGTCCGGTGGACGCTCGCAGCGCCCTGGTCATCGGCTCGGGGCCGATTCGCATCGGACAGGGAATCGAGTTCGACTACTGCTCGGTGCATGCCGCGTGGGCGCTCCGCGAGGCCGGTGTGCGCGCCGTGCTGGTCAACTCAAACCCCGAGACGGTTTCGACGGACTTCGACACCTCGGACCGCCTTTACTTCGACCCGCTCGATCTGGACGGCGCACTGAACGTCGCGCGGGTCGAGCACGTCGACGGGGCGCTCGTGCAGTTCGGCGGCCAGACCGCGATCAACCTGGCCGAGCCGCTCAACAACCGCGGCGTGGCGATCATGGGCTCGACCGTCCAGGCGATCGACCTGGCCGAAGACCGGCGCGCTTTTGCCGCAGCGCTTGACGCCATCGGGATCCCGCAGCCGGTCGGCGGCACCACCACCACCGTGGAAGAAGCGGAGGTGATCGCAGAGCGCGCGGGCTATCCCGTGCTGGTGCGGCCGTCCTACGTTCTCGGCGGCCGAGCGATGGAGATCGTCCGCAACCGGGAGGAGCTTCGGCGTTACATGGTCTGGGCGATTGGCGCGATGCCGCGCGGCACCGTGCTGGTCGACAAATACCTTCAGGGGATCGAGGTCGAGGTCGACGCCATCACCGACGGCGACACCGTAGTCATCCCGGGTGTTATGCAGCATGTCGAGCGCGCGGGAGTGCACTCGGGCGATTCGTATGCGGTGTACCCGGCGCAGAGCCTGGAGGCATCCGAGCTTGACCATCTGATCGACTACACCGTGAAGATCGCTCGCCACCTCCGCTTGCGCGGCCTTCTCAACGTGCAGTTCGTGGTGCATCGCGGCCATGTGTACGTGCTCGAGGTGAATCCCCGAGCTTCGCGCACGGTCCCCTTCCTGTCGAAGGTCACCGGGGTGCCGATGGTCAGGCTCGCAACGCGCGTCATGCTCGGAGAGAAGCTGGCGGACCTGGGCTGGTCCACCGGCCTCGTCCCGCCCAAAGACCTCGTCGCGGTAAAAGCACCCGTGTTCTCGATGAACAAGCTGCCCGCGGTCGACTCGTATCTCGGCCCCGAGATGAAGTCCACCGGCGAGGCGATCGGTATCGCGAACACGCTGAACGAGGCTTTGCGGAAAGCCTTCGCCGCTTCCGGCATGCACATCGAGCGAGGCGGCTCCGCGCTCCTCACCATCGCCGACGCCGACAAGCCCGAGCTCCTTCCGATCGTCTCCCGGTTGATCCAGCTGGGGTGGTCCATGGTGGCGACCGAAGGAACCGCGAAGGCGCTCCGGCAGGCCGGCTTCTCGCCGCGGGTGGTGGCGAAGATCGGCGAAGAAGGACCGACCGTGCTCGATGTCATCACCCAGGGACAGGTCAACCTCGTCATCAACACGATGTCGAACATCTACGCGGAGCCGGGCGAGTCGGGCGGGCCGGTTTTCAAGGACGGCTTCGAGATCCGGCGTGCGGCCGTCGAGCGGCGCATCCCATGCCTGACCTCGCTCGATACGGCCACTGCGCTGCTCGAATCCGCGGTCGCCGCGTCGCGCGAGATGGAGGTGCGCACGATCGACGAATGGAGGGCAGGTGTTCCTGCTTGACGGGCGGATTGTCAGCCAACGCAAGGTGGCGCGCGACATGTTCGTCATTGCCATCGACGCTCCGGAGATCGCCGCGTCGGTGCGGGCCGGGCAGTTCGTCAACTTGGGGTGGTCGCCCGGACCGCTGCTTCGCCGCCCGTTTTCCGTCTATCGGACCGATGGCGACCACATCGAGATCGTTCTGAAGGCGGTCGGGGAAGGAACCTCTCAGCTGCTCGCGATGAGCGCGGGCGACCGCTTGAGCTGTCTCGGCCCGCTGGGGCACGGCTTCGACTTGGCGGCGGCCGGACCGAAAAGCATCGTCCTCATCAGCGGAGGACTCGGGGTGGCGCCAATGCCTCTTGCCGCGAAAGAAGCGACGTCGCTTGGCATGCGCGTGACCTGGGTCCACGGCGCCCGCACCAGCGAGGAGCTTTGCTCTGAGTCCGATGGACACGAATTCATCTGGGCGACCGACGATGGCTCCAAAGGCGTCGCCGGCAATGCGGTGGCGGCTGCTCCTGACGGCGACCTTGTGCTCGCGTGCGGGCCGAACCGGATGCTGGCGGCGGTCGCGGATCGGTGGTCGGGTGCGCTGGTTGCGGTCGAGACGTACATGGGCTGCGGCACCGGCGTGTGCCTGGGTTGCGCGGTACCGCTCACGCGCGGCGGCTACGACCGGGCCTGCAAGGAAGGGCCGGTCTATCGTGCGGCGGACATCGACTGGTCGTCTCTGCCGTCCCACCTGAATTACGCGGTGACAGGATGAGCGTCGACCTGTCGGTTTCTGTCGGCGCCTTAATGCTGCGCGGGCCCGTGCTCGCTGCGTCTGGAACCTTCGGGTACGGGACGGAGGTCCCTCTGCTCGAGCGGCGCGCGCTCGGCGGAATGGTGTCGAAGGGAATCTTCATGCGGCGGCGCGATGGCACCGCTCCGCCCCGCATCGCCGAAACCCCGAGCGGGATGCTCAACGCGATCGGACTGCAGGGCCCTGGAGTCGAGGCTCTGATCCGCGACTACGCGCCGCAGTGGGCGGGTTGGGATTTCCCGGTCTTCGTGAACATCAACGGCGAGTCCGCGGCCGAGTATGGAGAGCTCGCCGCCAGGCTGGATGGCGTACCCGGAGTGGCCGGGTTCGAGATCAACATCTCGTGTCCCAACGTCGAGCAGGGCGGTCTTTACTTCGGCAACGACCCGCGCGCGGCCGCCGCGGTGACGGAGGCGGTGCGAAGGCGGACGAGCCTCCCGGTCTGGGTGAAGCTCACCCCGATGGTCAGCGACATCGGCGTCATCGCCCGGGCGGTCGAGGCGGCGGGTGCCGACGCGCTGTGCGCGATCAACACCTTCGTCGGCATGTCGATCGATCTAAACGCGTACAAGCCGCGGCTTAGCTTCCGGACCGGCGGCCTCTCCGGCCCAGCGATTCGACCCCTCGCCGTGCATCTCGCGCATCAGGCGGCGCGCGCGGTGACGATTCCTGTGATCGGCGTTGGCGGGATCGCGCGGGCGGAGGATGCGCTCGAGTTCATGGTCGCCGGCTGCGCCGCCGTCCAGGTCGGCACCGCGACATTCGTGAACCCGCGCGCCATCGCCGAGGTCAACGACGGCATCGCCTCCTTCCTCGAGTCCAAGGGATTCAGCTCGCTCGCCGACCTACCGCGCTACCTGCCCCGCGACTGAAAAAAGGAGACACGATGGCGACCGAAAATCCGATCGCGCCGCAACCCGGCGCCGCGATCAAGCTGCAGATCCTGTCGACCGAGCATTGGAGTCTTCTGGCGACCCGCTCACTGACCTACAGCGAGTCGTTCACCCGAGTCAGCATGTTCCTTTCGGTCATGTCGGGAGCGGTAATCGCCCTTGCCCTGATTGCTCAGGCCGATCGGTTTGGCAAGACCTTCATCCTGATCGCGATCCTGCTCCTGTCTGTCGTCCTGTTCGTCGGTGTGGCGACGATCGGACGGCTGATGGATCTGAATCGCGATGACATCCGATGGGTGATCGGGATGAACAGGCTCCGACATGCATATGTCCAGCTGAATCCCGAGGTACTGGACTATTTCGTCGCCAGCCCTTATGACGATTTGCGCGGCGTATGGAAGACCCTGGGCATCGAGGTGATGCCTGGACGCGGTCTGCCATCAGCGTTTCATGGCCTTCAAACCTTGCCGGGCATGCTGACAGTGATAGTCGCTGCCGTCGCCGGCGCGATCGGTGCTCTGGCCGCCCTGGCTTTTGCCTTTGGACAGGTCGCGGTTGTGATGGCGACTGCGGCCGCGTTCCTGACGGCACTGATCTCGCTGGGATTCTGGGGCAGCAGATCATTCGGTCGATATGCCGCCGGCCTTGATACCCGGTACCCGCCGCCACCAAGCTAGATTCGTTCACGTAGGCTCCCACCGAACACCACCGGTCAGAATCCCTAGCGTGCTAGAGGTGGAAGAGGTCTCGCTCGGCTGAGTGGCGTCCTGGGCTGAGATCGAAGCCGCGGAGCCGGAATTCGCCAAGAAGGCGCGTGCGCTGTTCGACGCGCACAAGCACAAGACGATGGCGACCATCCGGCGCGACGGATCGCCCCGCATCAGCGGCACCGAGATGGAGTTCTCGGATGGAGAGGTGTTCATCGGGATGATGCCGGCGACTGTCAAGTTCGCCGACCTGCAGCGTGACCCGCGCGTGGCTTTTCACAGCAGCAGCGAGGACCCTCCGCAGGATGATCCGAGCTCGTGGACGGGCGACGCCAAGATCGCCGGACGTGCGATCGAGGTGCCCGAGGAAAAGTTCAAGCGATTCCGGATCGACATCACCGAGGTGGTGCTGATTCGAGTGGGCCGCCCGGCGGATCATCTCGTGGTCGAGTCGTGGCATCCGGGCCGGGGACTGGTTCGGCGCGAGCGCCGCTGACCGGAGCGAACACCTCCGGCCGCACGAGCCAGATCCCGAGGATGACCGCACCCGCGACGATCGCGCCGATCGCCATCGCAAACGGAGCGCTGAATCGCGTGGCGAGAGCGCCCGCCTGGATCGCGCCGATCGGGCCGACACCGATCAGCGCCTGTGCGTAGAGAGACATCACGCGGCCTCGCAGATGGTCTGGCGTGATGGTCTGGATGCGACT
>JBGPYE010000174.1:0-4597 GCA_041493095.1 Candidatus Dormibacteraceae bacterium | reverse complement strand
GCCGCCGCCGCCATCGGCGGGCTCATCAGGTGCGTGCGGCCGCCCGAGCCCTGCCGCCCCTCGAAGTTCCGGTTTGAGGTCGAGGCGCACCGCTCACCTGGCGCAAGGATGTCCGGGTTCATGCCCAGGCACATCGAGCAGCCGGCGTTCCTCCATTCAAACCCGGCAGCTTTGAACACCAGGTCCAGCCCTTCGTCCTCGGCTGCGCGCTTGACGGACGTCGAGCCAGGCACGACCATGGCGCGAACCTTGGGGTGGACGTGCTTGCCCTTGATCACGCTCGCGGCCGCGCGCAGGTCCTCGATTCGCGCGTTGGTGCACGAGCCGATGAAGACCCTGTCAACGGTGATGTCGGCAAAAGCTGTCCCCGGCAGCAGGTCCATGTAGCGCAGCGCCCTCTCGTCTGTATCGGAGCGTGGCTGGGGCACGCGCCCTGTGACCGGCGCCACCTGGCCCGGGTTGGTGCCCCAGGTGACATGCGGCTCCAGGCGGGACGCGTCGATCGAGATCTCGCCGTCGAAAGCAGCGTCAGCGTCGGATGAGAGCGACCTCCAGTAGTCCACCGCCGCCTCCCACGCGGCGCCCTTTGGCGCGTTCGGCCGGCCCTGGAGGTAGGCGAAGGTCGTGTCGTCGGGCGCGACCGTTCCGGCCTTGGCGCCCCACTCGATCGACATGTTGCAGATCGTCATGCGGCCTTCCATCGACAGGCCGCTGATGGTTGAGCCTCGGTACTCGACAAGGTGGGCCTGCCCTCGAGAGGTACCCGTTTGTCCGATCAGGCTCAGCACGATGTCCTTCGCGGTCACGCCCAATGGGAGCTCGCCCGTGATCGTCACGGCCAGGTCGCCCAGGCGTTTTTGGGGCAGGCACTGAGTCGCGAGGACGAGCTCCACCTCGGAGGTCCCAATGCCGAAGGCCAGCGCCCCAAACGCCCCATGCGTCGAGGTGTGCGAGTCGCCGCACACGATGAGCATCCCGGGCTGTGTCAGGCCGAGCTCCGGGCCGATCACGTGCACGATGCCCTGCCGGCGGTTTCCGATCTGGTACAGGGGGATGCCTTCCCGGCGGCAGTTCTCGGCCAGGAGCTCCATCTGGCGGCGGGAGCTCTCGTCAGCCGCGCTCACGCCGCCCTGGGTGGGTACGTTGTGGTCCATCGTGGCCAGGGACAGGTCCGGGCGCCGGACTCGCCGGCCCGAGAGGTGCAAACCCTCGAACGCCTGCGGCGAGGTCACCTCGTGGACGAGGTGAAGGTCCACGTATAGAAGGTCGGGCTCGCCCGGCGCGACGCGGACCACATGGGCGTCCCACAGCTTCTGGGCGAGGGTCCTGGGCATCGGGACCGACACTTTACCCAAAGCCGGCGGCGGGAATTTGTGCCCGGGACACAACCCAAAGCCCCGCTCGCTCGTTAACATTCACGTCCACATGACCAGCTCGACCCGATCCCTCGTACTCCTCCTTGGACTCCTGGGCCTTATTGGCTTCGGTCAAACGGGGGCACGCGCGAGCTAACAGACACCGGAAGTAGATCGCAAAAGCCCCCGACCGAGAGGTGGGGGCTTCTTCATTTTTGAAAGGAGTTACGCAACCAAGTTGACCGGAGCGGACATGATCCTGGAGGCGCTGGAGCGCGAGGGAGTCGAATACATCTTCGGCTACCCGGGCGGCGCCAACCTGCCGATCTACCAGCATCTCCCCGAGCATCCCAAGCTCAAGCACATCCTGGTTCGCCACGAGCAGGGCGCCGCGCACATGGCCGACGGCTACGCCCGCGCGTGCGGCAAGCCGGGGGTCGTGTTCGCCACTTCGGGACCCGGCGCGCTGAACCTGGTTACCGGGCTCTGCACCGCCTACATGGACTCCGTACCGATGATCGCCATCACGGGCCAGGTCAACAGCACCGCGGTCGGGCGCGACGCCTTCCAGGAGTCGGATGTCATCGGCGCGACAAGCTCCGTGACCAAGCACAGCTACCTCGTCACCAGCATCGACCAGCTCCCTCGCGTTATCCACGAGGCTTTTCACATCGCCACGACCGGCCGCCCCGGCCCCGTGCTGATCGACATCTGCAAGGACGTGCAGCAGGCGGACGCCGAACGCATCACCCCGGACCGCCTCGAGATTCCCGGCTACCAGCCCAACGGTCACGTCAACCTGGACATGGCGCGCACGGCGGCGCGGGCGCTGGCCGGCGCCGAGCGGCCTGTCATCCTGGCCGGCCACGGAGTGCTGCTCAGCCACGCTGAGCGTGAGCTGTTCAAGTTCGCCGAGACGGTCGCCGCGCCGGTCGGCACGACGCTGCTCGGCATCGGCGCCTTCCCTGTCAATCACCCGCTCTCGCTGCACATGACCGGCTTCATGGGCACGGGCTGGAACCTGAAGGCGGTGCAGAACGCTGACGTCCTGATGATGGTCGGCATGCGCGTCGACGACCGTGTCACCGCACGGCTCGCCGACTTCGCCCCCAACGTCAAGACCTTCATCCACGTGGACATCGACGGTTCGGAGATGGGAAAGAACGTGCGACCTCATATCGAGCTTGTCGCTGACGCCAGGAACGCACTTGAAGCCATGACCCCTCACGTGGGTGAGGTGCAGGCGGGGCGCGGCCGGTGGCTGGCGCAGATCGACGCGTGGCGTGAGGAGCACCCCCTCAAATACACCCACTCGAACGGCCACCTCCAGCCGCAGGACGTGCTGATCGACATGTACAAGCGATGCAGGAGCGAGGCGATCGTGGTCGCCGACGTAGGGCAGAACCAGATCTGGGCTGCGCTGTGGTGGAACTACGACCGGCCGGGTCTCTTCATCAACTCAGGCGGCGCGGGCACGATGGGCTTCGCGCTACCCGCCGCCATCGGCGCCAAGTTCGGCCGCCCGGACAAGGCGGTGTGGTGCGTGGCGGGCGAGGGCGGTTTTGTCATGACAGCGCAGGAGTTGTCGGTCGCGGTCGAGCACAACCTCGACATCAAGATCGTGATCCTCAACAACTTCTCGCTCGGCATGGTCCGCCAGTTCCAGGACGACTTCTACGGCGGTGTGCGATCGCAGGTCGACATGACGCACATCCCGGACTTCGTCAAGCTGGCCGACGCGTACGGGTTGCCCGGCATCCGCGTCGACTCGCTCGAGCAGGTCGGCCCCGCGATGGACGCCGCGGAGAAGACGAAGGGTCCGTTCCTCATCGACTTCCGCATCGACCCGGAGGCCAACGTGTATCCGATCGTCCCGCTGGGCAAGAGCCTGAACGACTTCTGGGAGGCACCTGACAAGTGAGTGATCAGGAGAGAGTCCGCGTGCTCTCGGTCCTCGTGGAGGACGGTTCCAACACATTGAGCAAGATCTCGGGCCTGATTCGCCGTCGCGGCTTCCACGTCCGCTCCATCTCGGTCGGTCCGAGCCGCCAGCCAGGCCGGTCCCGGATGACGCTTACCGTCGATTCCGGGTTCGCCGAAACCGACCAGGTCCGCAAGCAGCTCGAGCGCCTGGTCGAAGTCATCGAGGTCGAGGATGTGACCGGTGAAGACGTGCACAGCCGCGAGCTTGTTGTCGCGAAGGTCAAGGCCTCGCAAGTCGCCGACCTGGTGGAACGCGGCGCCAAGGTGTTGCACACCGCCGCCGACGGCACCACCGTGGAGTTCGCCGGAGAAGGCAAGGACGTCGGCGACTTCATCAACGAGCTGATGCAACACGGAGTCCTGGACGTCGCCCGCTCCGGGCCGGTCGTGATGAGGAGAACCGCATGAAGATCCACTACGACGCCGACTGCCCGCCGGCACTCGGCGAGCCGGTCGCAGTGATCGGCTACGGCAGCCAGGGGCGCGCCCACGCGCTGAACCTCCGCGACAGCGGCGAGGACGTGCGCGTCGGCCTGTACCCGGGCAGCAAGTCCATCGAGCGCGTGGAGGCGGACGGCCTGCGTGCGGTGCCTGTGCCGGAGGCGGTTTCGCAGGCCTCGATCGTGATGGTGCTCACGCCCGACGCCGGTCAGGGCAAGCTCTTCCGCGAGTCGATCGAGAAGCATCTCCAGCCCGGCGCCATGCTGATGTTTGCCCACGGTTTCGCCATCCACTTTGCCCAGATCAAGCCGGACCAGCAGATCGACGTCGCGATGATCGCGCCGAAGGGCCCCGGCCACCTTGTCCGCAGCACCTACGTCCAGGGCATGGGCGTGCCGGCACTGATCGCAATCCACCAGGATGCATCCGGCCGTGCGAAACAGAGAGCTCTCGCTTATGCGAAGGCGTTGGGCTCAGGCCGCGCCGGCATCGTCGAAACCACCTTTAAAGAGGAGACGGAGACCGATCTCTTCGGCGAGCAGGCGGTCCTGTGCGGCGGGGTCAGCTCGCTCGTCAAGACCGGCTTTGAAACACTGGTCGAGGCTGGCTACCAGCCCGAGATCGCTTACTTCGAGGTCTTGCACGAGCTGAAGCTCATCGTCGACCTGATGTATCGCGGCGGTCTCGGTTTCATGCGCCACTCGATATCGGACACGGCCGAGTACGGCGACTACGTCTCGGGTCCTCGCGTCATCGACGCACACGTCCGCGAGAACATGCGCAAGGTGCTGCATGAGATCCAGGACGGAAGCTTCGCT